>CAZJNG010000130.1:0-7013 GCA_964547265.1 uncultured Candidatus Cloacimonadota bacterium
TGGAGTGCGATATTTCCTTGACATTCTTGTTGAGCTTTTTCAATAATTTTTTTGCCTATACCTTGCCCCCTTAATTTTGAATCAACTGCAATATAAACAATTAAATTTTCAGGGATATATTCTTGCATTCCTGTTGAATTCATTATCAAGATGCCACATACTTGATTTTCATGGCTGGCAACAAGTAAAAATCCTCCTTTTCCTTTTTCATCTGAAAATGCATAATCAAGTGATTTTTTTATTGCTTCTTTAGAATCACCAAATTCATCTAGATGTAGAAATAAAAAATTCACAATTATTTGTGAAGAAAATTTTTGAGTCATTTCCTCGTAGTTTTTAAATATTTCAAAGCTTAACATTATTTACCTCCATAAAATATTTTCTGTTAATATTAAATTTAAATATTACATATTCAATAAGATATGATTCAATTTATTGATAGTTGTAAATTTTGTCAAGGATTAATACTGTAGTAGCTTGCTTAATATATTTGATTAGAAGATTATGTCTTAATATTTTTGTCTGAAATTCAATAAAAAAAAACCGTATTTCTACGGTTTACATATTTGGTGCAGAAGGCGGGATTTGAACCCGCACACCATTGCTGGAACAAGATCCTTAGTCTTGCGTGTCTGCCAATTCCACCACTCCTGCAAATATTTTCTATTCTGTTGTATTTATAGGTAATTCATCACTAGGGACAGTAGTCGGTATGATAGTATCACCAACTTCACCCTGAGCTTCTTGTTGTAAAAGGCTTTTTGCCAGAATTGAAGAGCCGCTTCTTTTAACTTGACCGGCAAGTAAAATACAAGAAACCACAAATGCTGCAAAAAGTATTTTAGTCCAAAGCTTAACAAAATCATTAGCACCCTGTGAACCAAAGGCACTAGTTGCCATTCCGCCAAAATTACTGTCAAGTCCGCCTTTACCGGTTTGTATCAATACTATAAATATTAAAGCTAAACATATTATCACATGTACGACAATCAAGAGAGTCATCATATTTTTTTCACTCCTATTCAGATATGAATGCATAAGTATCAAAGGCAGGTTTTTTTGTCAAGAAAAAAGAGTAAAATTTATTTATTATCATAGATAAAGGGAATTAACTTGTTGTAGTTCAACATGATTTATTGAGATATTGTGTTTAATGGATAAGATGCTTGAGCAATGCCGGAGCTATCATAATAAGGATAAAAACAGATATAAGTAAATTTTAAAGCTCATCTTGAAATTTTGTCCATGTATAGTTAAATGTTCTATAAGATATTCCTAAAATTTTAGCTGCCTTTGTTTTGTTGTTTTCAGAAACTTCCATAGCTTTGAAATAATAATTTCTTTCTACTTCTTTTAGTTGGTTTTCTAGTGAAAAAGATTCAGGGAAGTCTATGATGGTTTTATTTTTATGTTTTTGTCTGATTGAGAGATGTTCGGGATTGATTATTTTTTCAGCTAGTATTGATGCTCTTTGCATTTCGTTTTTTAATTCTCTTATGTTGCCGTACCACGGATATGCTTGTAATATTTTTAGGGTGTCTTCGCTTAGTGTAAGTTCTTTATTTATTTCATTTAAAAAGTATTTAGCCAAAACCGGAATATCATCTGTTCTTTCTCTTAAAGGTGGTAATTCAAGAGGAAAGATATTTAGCCTATAAAATAAGTCTTCTCTGAAAAGTTTTTCCTGAACCATTTCAGGCAGATTTTTATTTGTAGCTGCAATGATTCGAACATTTGCTATTCTGGGAATATTTTCACCTATGATAGTATATTCTCCTGATTCAAGTACTCTTAGTAGTTTTGCTTGAAACTCAAGAGGCATTTCTCCTATTTCATCTAAGAAAATTGTACCTCCGTCTGCTTCTTGAAATTTGCCTTTTCTTGTTGTTGTTGCTCCAGTGAATGCACCTTTAACATGACCAAAAAATTCGCTTTCAAATAAGCTGGGAGGGATGGCAGCACAATTAACAGGCATAAACACTGCATTGTTTCGTTTTGAAAGTCGGTGGATAGCTCTAACAAGCAATTCTTTACCTGTTCCGCTCTCTCCGTTTATTAAAACCGGGAAATCAGAGCCTGCAACTTTAGAAGCAAGGTTTAGCACTTTTTTAAGAGAATGAGAACTGCCTATGATGGATTTAAAGGGATCGCTTGAATAGATTTGGCTTTCTAATGCTTTGAGTTTATCAGTGAGTTTTTTGACTTGAATAGCTCCATGCACAACACTGATAAGTTCATCATTATCAAAAGGTTTTGAGATGAAATTATAAGCACCTGATTTCATGGCTTCAACTGCTGCAGAAAAGGTCCCATGTGCTGTTATAAAAACAAATTGTGAAGTAGTTCCTTTATTTTTAATCATTTGCATTGTTTCAATGCCATTTATACCCGGCAGATTCAAGTCAGTTACCGCTACATCAATATCATATTTATCAAAAAAATCAATTGCTTTTTCACCACTATCGGTATCATATACTTCATAGCCTTCTTTAACAAGCAACATTTTAACAATATTACGAATATTTTGTTCATCGTCAATGATTAGAATAGTTGACATTAAAACCTCTTTTTTAGATTAATAAAAATGGATTATCTGATTTTTTCATCAAAAAACTTTTTATATTCCCAAAGCAGATGCAGGTGAGTTTCTTTAGCGTTGTAACTATGTCCTTCAAGAGGTAATTGAATATATCTGCAATCTTTTCCGTTGCCTTCCAGTGCTTCAAAGAGTCTTCTGCTTTGAACCGGATAAGTTCCTAAATTTGTATCGTCCATACTATGAATCAGTAAAAGAGGTTTTTGGATTTTATGTACAAACAAAAATGGAGATAAGTTTAAGTAAACATCTTTAGCTTGCCAAAGTGTTCGTCTTTCAGATTGAAAACCAAAAGGAGTGAGTGTTCTGTTGTAAGCACCGTTTTGTGCTATACCCCCTGCAAATAAATCTGAATGAGCCAACAGATTAGCCACCATAAAGGCACCGTAACTATGACCATAAATAACCGCTTGATTAGGATTAATAATGCCTTCATTATTTAGATAATCTATGGCTGCTTTTGCGTTTGCAACTGCTTGTTCCATAAAGGTGTTGTTGACTGTTTCCGCATCGCCTATTATTGGGAAAGAGGCATTAGTTAAAACTGCGATATTATCGAGACATAGGTAAAAATTTGAAGAACCATAAGGTCTAACGAAACGATTATCACTTAATGAAGCTTGTGAAGCTGTAGAAGCATCTGCATATTCACGCGGATAGGCTGACATTAAAAGAGGTAATCTGACGGGATTGTCTAAATCATAATTTTCTGGCAGATAAAGGATAGCAGACAAATCAATACCGTCTTCTCGTTTATACCTTATTACTTTTTTTTGAAGGCGGGTAAGTTCAGGGATTGTGTCGATAAAATTTGTTAGAGCTGTTTGAGAATTATTTGTTATATTATGTATGAAAATATTATTTGGAGTGTTTCTGTTTTGGATATTTAAGAGGATTAAATCCGGATTATTATTGTAAAAACCTGAGATAATTAAATAATCATTTACATCAAATTTGATAAGTGGTTGTTTTTGAAATGTATTAACATCAAGGATATCAATAAAAGGTATCCTGCCATCAGCAGAAATACCTTGTCCTTGCAGGAATATTTTATTATTTTTTAACAAAACAGCATGATGACCTTGGTTATTGGTAAACGAAACTGGTTCGCCCGGATGGTCATAAATATCTCGTCTGTGTCTTTCAAACAGAATATGAGATTTTTTCTTATTTATAAGAGTTGATTTTCTTGTATTACTTCGCCATTCTGATTCCTCGTATATAAAAATCTCTTTAGAAGCAAAGGATATACTGTTTAATCTGTTATTTATTTTTAATAAGGATTTGCTTTTTCCTGTAAATGGAGCGTTTAGTAATCTGATTTCGTCTTTGTATTTAACTTCACTATCCGGGTTCCCATCGTCAAGGGCATGCAAGTAAATTAATGAAGACTCATAAAATGGGTGCCAACTAAACCATCTTTTACCGGTTTGTACCCAACCTGTCTTTAAAAAGGCAGACAAGTCGTGATCAGCTAAGTTTACTTTTTTATCTTCCTTTATATCATAGACATGCCATGAATTTGGGAATCTATAGTATGCTACCTTACCGGAAAATGGACGCTTATATTCTTTAATTAAAAGGTATCGACCATCGGGTGAAATATCAGCATAAGAAATAATTCCCGGTTGTGCTATTTTAGTAATTTTACCGGTAATAGTGTTTACCATTGCTAATTGACTGCTTGCGTAATATTCAAAAAGATCTTCTTCTAATGAGTTTTGCAGTAAGTTTTGAGAAGTTCTGTTTTGAGAAATATTGCCTGAGGTTTCCATTACAATAGGACCGGTTGGAACATTCTTTTTTCCAGTCGGTTTTATGAAATTATCAGGAATTAGGCTAATCAAAATATTTTCATTATCAGGAAACCATTTTAAAGTATTGCTTAATGCTTGAGTTATGCCTCCATCAAGAAGAATTTTAGTTTCTAAGGTATTTGTATCCACATGCCAAAGAACTATTTTATCATGTTTATATTCAAATAAAACAAAGCTTGATTGATTATGAGATTCAATTTCATGACCAAAAGCACTATTTTCAGGTAGAGCTATGTCGATATAATCTTCTGAGTATAAATCTGCTATATGGTATGAAGTTATAAAACTTGATCTGATTCCGGCTCTGCTTTTTTCGTAAATTTCTATTCCGGCATATCTTACAACAGGTTCAGCCAACCATTCCAAAGGGATATAAACAGATCGTCTATGTAA
Source organism: uncultured Candidatus Cloacimonadota bacterium (assembly GCA_964547265.1). Lineage (GTDB taxonomy): Bacteria > Cloacimonadota > Cloacimonadia > Cloacimonadales > WRIO01 > JALNXV01. The sequence goes on from CAZJNG010000130.1 coordinate 4,807, forward strand.
AATCTTTTTATCTATTTTATCCAAAAAGGACATTGAGGGTAGATATTCACGATTAAAAATATCTTCAATAAACGGATCAGGTTTTTGCCAATGAATTTCAAGTGTATTTTCTGTAATCTCTTCTCTTTGAAGAATTTCAAAACTGTATATGTTGAAGATATAAATCATTAAAACCGTTAATAATATTAATGCTTTATTAGTCATCAGCAAACTCCTCTAATGTATTTTATTGATTTAATTTCTTTTCTAATTTAGCCCATGAATCCTTTAATGCTGTTATTCTATTGAAAACCGGTTTATCCTGAGATGTGTCATAATCTGCAACAAAATAACCTTGTCTTAAAAACTGGAATTTCTCACCCGGAGCAGCATTTTTTAAATCGGGTTCTGCGTAACAGTTATTGAGTACGGTTAAAGAATCAGGATTGAGATTGTCAGTATAGTCTTTTCCTTCAGGTACGCTCATTGGATCGCTGTCTTTGAAGAGTTGTTCATAGAGTCTTATCTCTGTTTTTATGCAGTGTGGAGCTGATACCCAGTGTGAAGTGCCTTTAACTTTTCTGCCATCATTCGTCCATCCGCCTCTTGAATCAGGATCATAAGAGCAAATCAATTTAATAACTTCACCTTGTTCGTTTTTAATTACTTCTTTACAGGTGACATAATATGCGTGTTTAAGTCTTACTTCAGCACCAAGAGTAAATCTAAACCATTTCTTGTTGGCATCTTCTTTGAAATCTTCTTTTTCAATATAAATTACTTTTGAAAATGGAATGCTGCGATTACCTGCTGTTTCGTCTTCGGGGTTGTTTTCAGCCTCTAAATATTCTACTTTTCCGTCAGGATAGTTTTCTATTACAACTTCAAGAGGGTCAAGAACCACCATTACTCGTTTAGCTTTAAGATTTAAGTCTTCTCTCAGACAAAATTGTAATAAACTGTAATCAACTACACTGCTTGCTTTTGCAACACCTATTTTTTCTGCAAAGTTTCTAATGGATTCAGGGGTAAAGCCTCGTCTTCTCATACCTGCAATTGTTGGCATGCGCGGGTCATCCCATCCACTAACGAAATTATTTTTAACTAAGTTTAGTAACCATCTTTTACTCATTACAGTATAAGTTAAATTTAGTCGAGCAAATTCAATTTGTTGTGGGTGACAAGGAACAGGTAACTGATCAAGAAACCAATCATAAAGAGGTCTGTGGTCTTCAAATTCCAGTGTGCAAATTGAATGAGTAATTCCTTCTAGAGCATCAGAAATACAGTGGGTATAGTCATACATTGGATAAATGCACCAAGTGTCGCCTGTTCTGTGATGTTTAACCTTTTTTATACGATAAATTACAGGGTCTCTCATGTTAATATTTGGTGATGCCATATCTATTTTTGCTCTAAGAGATTTTGTCCCGTCTGCATATTCACCTTCTTTCATTTTGCGAAACAAATCCAAGTTTTCATCAATACTTCTATTTCTGAAAGGGCTGTTTTGACCCGGCTCTGTGAGTGTTCCTCTGGTCATTCGCATTTCTTCCTGAGTTAAATCACAAACAAAAGCTTTTCCGTCTTTGATAAGTATTTCGGCATACTCATATAGTTTGTCATAATAATCGGAGGCAAAAAATAGTTTGTCACCCCAATCAAAACCCAGCCATTTGACATCTTCTTTGATTGATTCAATATATTCGACATCTTCAGCAACCGGATTGGTGTCGTCAAATCTTAAATGACATATCCCTTTATAATCTCTTGCGATTCCAAAATTTAAACAGATAGACTTGGCATGACCGATATGTAGGTATCCGTTTGGCTCAGGTGGAAATCTAGTAATAATTTTTGCATGTTTTCCGTTTGCTAGATCATTATTAATTATGTTTCGGATAAAGTTACTTACTTCATTTTCATTTAATTTTTCATTTTCTGTATTCATATTTACTCCTGATAAAAGTATCTTATCCCATTTTTATTTACTCATGATATTTTGCAAGTAATTTTTGTAAAGTTTTATATATTCTTATGATAGTAAGAGAAATACCGGGCGATAACCATTTTAAGTATCTATGCTTTTTATTTAGAGGTTGTCCAAAATTATCAAAAATGGAACCCTGACGGCTCGTCAGGGCATTGGTACCGAGACGGCTCATCAGGGCATTGGTACCGAGACGGCTCGTCTCGGCTATGTCATTCTGAACGAAATGAAGAATCTC
>CAZJNG010000131.1:0-7012 GCA_964547265.1 uncultured Candidatus Cloacimonadota bacterium
ATCAATAAAGGACTTCGTAAACTTTTAAGTTTTTATAAATCATGAAATTAAGATTGTTGAACTATGCTCTAAAAGCCTGCCGAGACGAGCCGTCTCGGTACCAACTAGTATAATTTTTATACTATAAGACAGCCTCTTAAACACCGAGTTTAATTAAATTTCAATAAGATTGTATTTTGTTGAGCCTAAACCTATCTCTTCCGCATATTTAAGAGAGTTTCTGCCTTCTTCAAATAACTTTTGATTAGAATGTTTTTGAAGTATATCCAAACAAGCATTATCTATTGCTACAGGATCAAGGCTCACCATTACTCCAATATTATCTGTAAGGACAGGCATTTTAGTCCCCATACAGTCACAATCTTTTGTAATATTGATTAAAAAATTAATATAGATATTTTTCTTTCGTAATTGAGCGGCATAAGCATATTCAATTAATCTTTCTTGAAAATTATTTGCATTCCAGTCATGTGAAATAGCACCTTGAGGACATATAGCAATACAACCTGCACAACCTACGCATTTGTTTTTATCAATAATGGCTGATTGTTTAAGCTCAATAGCGTTCACATCGCATTTTGCTACACACAAACCACAGAGAATACATTTTTTGGGATTGACTTCAGGCAGCATTTGTGAATGTTGAGCTAGTTTTCCTCCTCTTGCGGCAAAACCCATCCCCAATTGTTTTATTGCTCCTCCAAAGCCTGAAAGCACATGACCTTTAAAATGACTGCAAACAATAATTTGTTCGTAATCTTGATAAGCTTTTGCAATTTTACATTTATTAAAAAATCGTTTATTTATACTTTCTTCATAATAGTCTTCGCCTATTTGTCCATCAGCAATTACAATTGGTATTTGTGTAAAACCGTGTTCTTTAGCAAGTTGAATATGTGAATCCTTATTAGTTCGTGGTCCTCTGTAAAGAACATTAGTTTCAATATAAACAGCTGAGCAATCATTTTCTATAAGATACGATATTAGTTTATCATACGAATTTGCAGGGATGTAAGTTTCATTGCCTTTTTCTCCAAAATGAACCTTTATAGCAATTTTATTATTTAAATGTATCTTCTTATCTGTTAATAACCTTTGAAAAAGAATGCTTGCTACTTCACCTAGAAAAGTAGAATCTTTTGAATTTGTTATTTTAAAGTAAACATCTTGCATTATTACTCCTTTATATATTTTTTATAATTTAAAAATTATATGCATTTATGTCAATACTTTTTTTTAGAAGTGTGTTTTTTTAGTTATAAAAACTTATAAAATTCGTGTGGTCAATGATTTGAGGATAATTTTTTATAAAGAATTATCAACTATGAAACAGGTAATCAACCAGAGACCTCCAAGAGGGAAAAGCATCTTGGAGGTCGCTTGTTTTTCTGTTGTTATAACTTCTTTTCATTCTTATATTTATAAAGAAAAAGCCCTTCAACAAAGAAGGGCTTAATCTATTTAATAATATTATTTAATTACAATACTGACTAATTTCTTTGGAACAACTATCATTTTGACGATAGTTTTACCTTCGATAGCCTTTTTAACATTGTCAATTTCTAAAGCAACCTTTTTTACTTCTTCTTCTGAAGCATCAGCATTTATATCAAGTTTACCTCTAACTTTACCCATGATTTGTACAACATAAGTAATCTCATCTTTAACTAAATAATCTTCATTATATTCAGGTAAACCTACCTCATGCAATAATTTTTTTCCCTCCATTTTTTCCCAAATTTCTTCAGAAACATGAGGAGCAAAATAATAGAGCATACGAGGCAATATCATAGCAGCTTCAGCAAAAACAAAACCTTCGTGTTCATTGAGATTATCAGTTGATTTCACAGCGTTTACAGTATTGAAATGTTCCATTAAAGCTGCGATATTTGTATTAAACTGCATACGGGTATTCATATCTTCAATAATCTTTTTGATAGTATTATGAGTGCTGAATCTGATATTTTTAAGTTCAGGTGACAGTTCATCTTTAAGGTGTTTATTATGCAGGTTGTCTTTGATAAAGTCTCCATGTTGTTCAAAGAAACGCCAAAGTCTGTTTAAGAATCTAAACGCTCCCATCACACCTTCGTCACTCCATTCTACATCTTTTTCCGGAGGAGAAGCAAACAAGACATAAAGCCTGATTGTATCAGCACCATAGCGATCAATATATTCCTGCGGGTCAACAGTATTACCCTTTGATTTTGACATCTTCGCCCCATCTTTCAAAACCATTCCCTGAGTTAACAATCTCAAGAAAGGTTCATCAGATTTAAGAAGCTCAATATCACGCATAAATTTATGGAAAAATCTGGCATAAAGTAAGTGCATACAGGCATGTTCAATTCCACCAATATACTGATCAACAGGCAACCAGTAATCAGCTTTTTTATAATCAAACGGTAATTTATTATTTTTTGGATCAGTATAACGGGCAAAGTACCATGAACTGTCAACAAAGGTATCCATAGTGTCAGTTTCTCTTTTTGCAGGCTTTCCACAATTTGGACAAGTAGTATTCAGCCAGTCTTCGACTGAAAGTAATGGATTATTGGTTGTTTTCCCGACTTGCACATTCATAGGTAATTGAACAGGCAAGTCTTCATCCGGTACAAGCACAACTCCACAATCCTGACAATAAACCACAGGGATAGGATTTCCCCAATATCTTTGTCTGGAAATACCCCAGTCTCTCAATCTGTATGTAGTTGTTTGTCTGCCAAAGCCTTCTTGCTCTAACCATTCACTTATCTTAAGCTTAGAATCTTCTGAATTCATACCTTCAAAATCACCTGAACCAATCAACATACCCGGTTCTGTATATGCCTCAAACATTTTATCAAGCACCAAGGTATGTTCCGGATTCTGTATTACTATTTTCATGGGAATCTTGTATTTTTTAGCAAACTCAAAATCTCTTTGATCATGAGCAGGAACCGCCATAACGGCACCTGTACCATAATCCATTAAGACATAATTTGTTATCCAAATTTGTACCTTATCGCCATTAACCGGATTTATGCAGTATTTTCCGGAGAAAACACCCTCTTTAGTTGTATCTGTAGCAGTACGGGTAATCTTATCTTCGTTAATAACCTTATGACAGAATTTCTTTATATCAGTATCTTCATCTTCATTTTTAAGCCATTCAACAACAAGCGGATGTTCGGGAGGTAAAGCCATAAATGTAACACCAAACAAAGTATCCGGTCTGGTAGTAAAGACTTTTATATATTCTTCACTGTTTTCAATTTTAAAATCAACCTCTGTGCCACTGCTCTTCCCTATCCAATTTGTTTGCATAGCCTTAACTCTTTCAGGCCATTCTATCATTTTACTAAAATCAAGAAGTTCTTCAGCATATTCAGTTATCTTAAAAAACCACTGAACTAAATCTTTTTGCCTAACAACACTATGACATCTCCAGCATCGATTGTCTTCAACCTGTTCATTGGCAAGTACAGTCTGACAATCATCGCACCAGTTTACCCAAGAGGTTTTACGGTAAACAAGCCCTTTTTCATATAATCTTTTAAAAAGCCACTGCCCCCAACGATAATAATCATCACGACAAGTAGCTACTTCTCTATTCCAATCAACTGCTAAACCTAAAATTTTAAGCTGATTATGCATAATTTCAATATTTTTTTCTGTAGTAATAGACGGATGTGAATTATTTAAAATAGCAAAGTTTTCTGCAGGCATACCAAAGGCATCATAACCAAAAGGTTGCAACACATTAAAACCTTCCTGAAACTTAAACCTGGCTATAGCATCGCCTATGCTGTAATTAGACACATGCCCCATATGAAGTGCACCTGAAGGATAAGGAAACATGGATAAGACATAATATTTCTTTTTCTTAACACAATCCTTAGCTACGAAAATTTCTAGTTCATCCCATTTTTTTTGCCACTTCTTTTCAATCTCTGTAAAGGGGTACTCCATTTAAAGCCTCCATTTTTCAATATATAAACTCATTTACCATTATACTAAAAGCTATCTATAAGTCAATAAAATTTTTATCCTATATAAGATTAACTAATATTTCAGAAAATTTTGTTGACATAAATCCTCATTATAAAATTATGAACAAAAAGAATTTAGGAGTAGTTTTATGGCAAAGATTCGCCCCTTTAAAGCAGTGAGACCTGCTCATGATAAAGCTCACTTAGTCGCAGCTTTACCTTATGATGTGATGAACTCAGAAGAAGCAAGAGAAATGGTTAAAGATAATCCAATTAGTTTTTTACATGTTGATAAATCTGAAATTGATTTACCTGTGGGAACTAACCTCTACGATGAAGCAGTTTATCAAAAAGCTAAAGAAAATCTTTACAAACTTATCGAAGACAGTAACCTCATACAAGAAGAAAAACCTTGCCTTTACCTCTATCAACAAGTAATGGGCGAAAGAGCTCAAACCGGACTCGTATGCTGTGCTTCAATCGAAGAATATGAAAAAGATTTAATCAAAAAACACGAACACACCAGAGCTGAAAAAGAAGCTGACCGTATCAAACATGTTGATACTACTAACGCTCATACAGGACCTATCTTCCTTACTTTCCGTTCAATTCAAGCAGTTGAAGACAAAATGAATGAAATCATGAAAAATTCTCCTGTCTATGATTTCACTGCTGAAGATGATGTAAGACATATAGCATGGATTATCGAAAACGATAACGATATAAATTTCTTTATTGAAAACTTTGCAAATGTTCCTGCTCTTTATATCGCTGACGGACATCATCGTTGTGCAAGTGCAGTTCGTGTAGGACAAAAAAGAAGAGAAGCTAATCCAAATCATACAGGAAATGAAGAATATAATAATTTCTTAGCGGTAATTTTCCCTGATACTCAACTCGCTATTATGGATTATAACCGTGTCTTAAAAGATTTCAACAATCTTTCTAAAGAAGAATTCTTTGCAAAAGTAGAAGAAAAATTCACTGTCGAAGAATATTCAAAAACAGAGGCATACAGACCTGAAAGCATGCATACCTTCGGCATGTACGCTCCTTGCGGAACATGGTACAAATTAACCGCTAAACCCGGCACCTACCCAGAAAACGATCCTGTTCTCTCTCTTGATGTCTCTATCTTACAGAAAAACTTACTTAGCCCAGTTCTCGGAATCGGCGACCCAAGAACTGATAACAGAATCGATTTCGTTGGCGGTATCAGAGGCTTAAAAGAACTTGAAAAAAGAGTCAATTCAAAAAAAGAGGTTTTAGCTTTCTCAATGTACCCTACCTCAATTGAACAACTCATGAACATCGCTGATGCAGGCGAAGTTATGCCTCCAAAATCAACATGGTTCGAACCTAAACTCCGTTCAGGCTTATTTGTCCATTTATTATCAGAATAAAGTAGTAATATACCTAAAGGCAGGCTTAGGTCTGCCTTTTTATTTAAGTAATTTGTTATAATTCTAACTATCATAAGTTCAATTAAATAAAAACAGAAGGACAGGATTTTTTATGAAAAAGAGAATTTCGATTTTTATATTCTTCATGATTTGTTTTCTTAGCTTGATATCAACAGAAATACTGCAAAATAATGAAAAACAGTTACTATCTATCAATAAACTTATTTTTGAACATTATATGCAAAAAGCTATAGACGATACCTTGTCTGGCTTTGTACCTGATTTCAAATACTATCTATCTATAGGCACAGATAAAGTTTTCCTCTTAAATAGTTTAGAAAAAGAAGAACTGCAAACTATCAATGAAAAAAACTATAAAACTAATCATCTTGTTCAATATTCAAAAGCTGACGACATGTACCTGCCGACCTTTACAGATTTTAACTATTCAAATGAAGATTTATTGTTTGTCATTCTTAACAAGGATTTTTTCCAAATCAATAATATTACCCAAGAAGAAACCATAAATATCGTTAAGTATATCACCCAAAGACTATATTCCAAACATCTGCAAACTCATAAAAAAGACCTGGTTACAGTGCCGGCTTATGAATACCCCGTCCTTGACGAGAGTAACAGAGTTCTGGCAACTTATGAATATAATTTCCTGCTTGATGCCTGCTATAGCCTAATCAATGACAATCAAGAAAAAGCCCTTGAAAACCTAAAATATTTCTATGCTGTGCGACTTAACCGCTGGAGAACAGAAAACTCTTTTATCCAGTCATTTGAACTTTCACAGGAAAAAATCAACGGTCTGGCTTTTGCTGAGTTTTATAGCGTTTTGCTCTTTTTAGAAGAACAGATAAAAAATAAATCTCCTCTAGTAAAAACTGTTGAAAACTTACTGCAAGACATCTCCCCTATTGAATATTTAAATAATAAATTATACTCAATTTATGATCATAACTTAATTTCTATCAATAAAATGAGCAGGGAAAAAGCTGAGCTGAAAGGATTTCTTATCAGTAGCATTTATCAACTGCTTGATTGGGACTATCAAATTGAAACCTCAAAAACTGATTTTCATCAATATCTGGGAGAAAAGTTAGATTTACAAAAGACAGTCACTGATTCTATATACCAAGAAATTATCAACAGCGATAACTATAAATACCTACTGGCACAAGCAAAAGAATCTAAAAATAATTACCTTGAATTTTATAATACCAAAAAAGATAATTATGATTTTAAACTAATCTTTGACCATTTTACAGAAGAATATTTCAATCCTGTAGAAGATTTTTATATTAACCCACAAGAGCAAAGCATCCTTTACCCAAATGTTTCTAAATACAGAATTAAAAGCCAATGGCTTGAACTTGAGATATATAATCAAGGTTTCCTTTATAATATCAACCGTAGAAATAAAAACCTGCAAAGCAATCTCTCACCCGACACTATTATCTTACTTGATGATGTTATCATTGACTATAAATCTCTATATGAAAACCCTGTTTCCTTCTTTAAAATTGAAATCATTTCACAAAAAGTCCGACTTACTAGCGAAACAACAGGAGATATTTATTTCAAAGATGGGCAATATGTCATAGAATTTAACCCTAGCCAAAAATATTT
>CAZJNG010000132.1:0-6962 GCA_964547265.1 uncultured Candidatus Cloacimonadota bacterium
AAAAAGATTTAGACCCTATCTAACAATTCTATGCTACCATTTATTTAAAAAAAACTTAAATGACGAAGTAGTTAAATCAGCTTCAGCTATTGAGTTTTTACATACATATACTTTGATTCATGATGATTTACCGGATATTGATAATGATGATTATCGAAGAGGTAAAAAGACTTGTCATGTTATGTTTGGTGCTGATATTGCTTTATTGGCAGGGGATGCTTTGTTAATAGAGGCTTTTAACCTGGTTAATAATATTGATATTGATGCAAAAAATAAGATTGATATGATTAGTGATATGGCAATTTTTTGTGGGGAACGAGGCTTAATCGCCGGTCAAATGATGGATATTATCTCTGAAGGACAAACCGTATCAAAAAAAACGGTAGAGTTTATTCATTTAAATAAAACAGCAAAACTATTACAATTGTGTACAAAATACGGTGCAATACTTGCCGGAGCTCCAAAAGCAGAGATTAAAAAAATGGAAGATTTTGGCAAAAAGCTTGGTTTAGCATTCCAAATTACAGATGATATTCTTGATATTGAAGGCTCTGTAAGCAGCCTTGGTAAATCTATCGGCAAAGACTTGGAAGAAAAAAAAGCAACCTATCCATCAGTATATGGTATGGAAAAAGCTAAAGCACAAGCCGAGAAAAATGTTAAAGAAGCATTAAAAATCCTGAGTTCATACGGTGATCGTTCTTTACTTTTAAAAGAATTAACCATGTATCTTTTATCCAGGAAATCATAAGGTGCAAATAGATATATTACTTTTAACTAAAACTTCCAGATTACCTGAAAAGATGTCAAACAATGCGGCTGGTTATGATATATTTGCAGATATTGCTGAACCAGTTATTCTTAAACCGTTTGACAGAATATTAATCCCTTCCGGATTTGCTTTGGCAATACCTGAAGGTTTTGAAGCACAAATACGACCACGAAGCGGTTTAGCTTTTAAATACGGAATTACAGTTTTAAATTCGCCCGGCACAATTGATTCAGATTACAGAGGAGAAGTAAAAATTTTATTGATAAATTTATCTCAAACTGATTTTCAAATTTTACCTCAAATGAGAATTGCTCAACTGATAATCAGTCAACATGCAGAAATAGAGTTTTCATTGAAGCCTGAGTTGGCTTTAACTGCTAGAGGAAGTGGTGGTTTTGGGCATACAAGTCATTAATTTAAAGAAGGATAAAAATGAATAGAGAGTTTATTAAAAATGAGATATTACGCTTAAAAAAAGAAAAGAATGCGATTATTTTAGCTCATAATTATCAAAATCTTGAGATACATGAAATAGCAGATATTGTAGGAGATTCTTTTCAGTTAGCTAAAGTTGCTGAAGATATTAAAGCCGATATTATTGTATTCTGCGGAGTACAGTTTATGGCTGAAACTGCAAAACTTTTAAATCCTAAGACTAAAGTCTTGTTATCAGCGGGTGATGCAGGTTGTCCTATGGCAGATATGGCTGAATATGAAGACTTAAAACTATTTAAAGAAAAAAATCCTGACCACTTGATTGTATGTTATGTCAATTCATCAATTGAAGTTAAGTCACTCTGTGATGTTTGTGTAACTTCTTCAAATGCTGTTAATATTGTTAATAAATTGGATAAAGATAAACCGATTATGTTTGTACCTGACAAAAATCTTGGGCATTATGTAAAGATTAATACCAATAGAAAGATTGAACTTTGGGATGGCATGTGTCCTATTCATAATTATTTTTTAACTGTTGATGATGTTAAGTTTATGAGAAAAAATTATCCTGATTATCCAATTATTGTGCATCCTGAATGTACTCCTGAAGTTGTTGCATTAGCTGATTTTATCGGCTCTACAAAAGCATTGGCTGATTATGTGAAAGAACGAGATAAAGCTGTTATCGGAACCGAAGTAGGATTGGTTGAAATGTTAATTGAACAATATCCCGAAAAGTCAATAATCCCTCTTTCTCAAAAAGCAGTATGTATCAACATGAAAAAGACAGGTTTAAAAGAAGTTTATTATACTCTAAGTGAAGAGATTAACGAAATACTTATCCCTGAAGATATAGCGGTAAGTGCAATTAAACCAATAAGAAAAATGTTAGAGTTAAACTGAAAAATGTTAAATCAAGTGCATTGTTCTGAGCATGATCAAGAATATTATTCTGTGTTTCAGATTCCGGGTCTGAGCGTTGATTTTTATCAATATAACAAATCTCAATGCATAAGTTCTGACACTCAAATTCTATGTAATGTAGTTTTTAATTACTTATTAAGTCATCAAGTTTCAAATATTCTGGATATGGGAACAGGTAACGGTATCTTATTGTTAATGTTAGCTAAGGATTATCCTGATTTAAGATATGTTGGCATTGAGATAATTAATGAGCTTAAAGAACTGGCAATTATGAATTTTATACAACTTTCCAATTTATTTAAAAAACAGTTTAACTACTCAATAATTCAGGATAATTACGCTCAGATTAATTTTCAAAATGAGAAATTTGATTTAATTGTTTCTAATCCCCCATATTATAAAAAAAATAGCGGTAGATTAAGCCCTTTTCATGAAAAGAATATCTCAAGATTTGAGATTGAAGCTACGCAATCAGATTTATTAGTTTCTGTTAAAAATAACTTGGCTTCTGACGGGACAGCATTTGTATTATATCCTGTTACAAGACAAAATGAGATAATAGAAACTTGTAAAATGCTCAAGCTTAATTGTCAGATAAATAAAGATTTATTTTCAAGATTAGGTTCTCATGACAGGATATCAATTTTTGAGTTGAGTCATGCTTAAGATAAGCTCCTATAAGTTATTTTCATCAGATAAATTGATTTTAAATATTTCAGATTTAGTGATTGAGCAAGGTAGTTTTGTGTATATACAAGGTTCTAATTCAACAGGAAAAAGTTTATTTTTAAGTTCAATTTATGGTGAATATCCTAACTTTAAGGGCAATCTTTATTTAAGAAATATTAAAGTATCGGAACATAAATTGAATAATAATATCTTTTTATTAGATGATGATTTATCTGTAATTGATAAATTTACTTTTTTACAACACCTGGAATTGCCATACAAAAAATTAAGTATTCATCAAAAAAATAGAATCATAGAAATGGCTACTATTGTTGGAATGATTGATATTTTAAATATTAAAGCAAAATACATCTCTAAATCAGAAAAGATGTTAATGTTTATAATAAGAGCCGCTTTAATCAGTCCATATTTACTGATGATTGACGATTTAGATTTTTATTTTGATAATGAAGTAATAAAAAAAGTTTATCAACTATTTTTATACTGTTTAAAAAGCGGCATGATTATCATAGCAACAGGAAAAACTAATATCAAGAATGTCCCCTTATATCGTATTAATTCAGGTTTATTGGAGAAGATATGCCCTTCAATAGGTTTTTGATTATTCAATTGCTTGTGTCAATCTTGTTTTTTACAATATTTTTTCTATTATTTATCTATTCAAATAATTTTATTCAAGACATCAATCATCAAAAAAGCATTTATCCTATTCTTGTATATGCAAATTCTCAAAAAGAAATCAATCAGATAAAAGAATTTGCAGAGAGTTTCGAAATAGTTAAATCACATAATATAATACATCCTGATAGCTTAGAAAAAAATCTTTTGCAGAAATACAATATTAATGAATATCAAAAGATTTCTTCTTCATACAGGCTACCGTTTTTATTTGAAATTAATTTAAAACCATATCCGTATTTACAACTAATGGATTTCTATCAGGCACTCACAAAACATTTTCCTAAATATATTATCCATAAAAATGAGAAAATATGGTCAGAAATTGATATAAAGGTAAATAATTTAAAAGATTGCCAAAAGATAATGTCATATATTTCATTAATATTCTATATCTTACTAATGCTTTTTATAAGAATTGTTTTTGTTAGTAAAAACGAGACTAATTTGAAAGCAATTTACAAATCAGGGCTTAGCATCAAAAAACTTATAAGTACTCAAAAATGGTATTCATTTTATTTCATTCTAATTGTAACTATTTTCTCAGTGATTCTAAGTTTATCTCGGTCATTATATTACAGTCATGTTTTTTTTGTTGATTTAAATTTTCTCGTTATGTTTTTTATGGCAAATTTATTGATTGTTTTTCTTAATAAACCATTCTTCAAACAAATAAAAATTAAAAATGAAAGAAATAATTTATGATAAAATTTTTACCTAACAGCTTAACAATTTTAAGAGTAATAGCAATTCCCTTTTTCATTTATAGCATATTAATCAACAAACCTATGATAGGCTTAATAATTTTTGTTGGAGCAAGCATTACTGATTATTTTGACGGATTAATAGCTAGAAAATTAAATATTGTTAGTAACTTTGGAAAGCTAATGGATCCCTTAGCCGATAAAATACTTGTGATAAGTGCTTTAATCATGCTAAATATTAACCCTATAGCTTATCTTCACTGGGTGATAACGATAATAATAGCTTTTAGAGAAATTGCTGTAACAATTCTGAGAGAATATTATCATAATAAAGGAGTTATTATACCTGCAAATTTTGCAGGAAAGATTAAGACTACTTTACAAATGATAGGGATTATAACTGCATTAACATTATATACTGTTATAAACAGAAAATTTATTCCGTTCATTACCGGATATGAAACTGCTTTAATAATCTATATACAGATATATTTCTGGTTTACTGCAATTGTTACAGTAGTCTCAGGTATGAACTATTTTTTAGTAAAACCAACAAGGTTAAAAATATAATGAAACGACAAATCCTGCTTATCTTCATATTAATTTTTCTATTGTCTTGTACTAAAAATAAAGATGAATCTAATAAACAAATGTCCAGGCAAAATATAAATCAAATAGTTAATGAAAGATCAAGTACTTTTACTAAAAACCCAAGAAAACCTATGGCTTGGGGACATTCTCAAACAATTTATGTCTTTGCTGATCCTGCTGTATGGGAAAAGGCTGAACCATTTTTGAAATATTCTCTGGAAAGGGACTTCTTTACTACTGAAAACGAACAGCTTTTTGAAGTAAAACTAGGAAATTTTAGTAATATTGACCAATTTCACAGGTTTAAAAACCTTATATTTATAGGAGATTTAAGTTCTAATAGTCCTGTTTCTCAACATGTTAAAACAATCATGAATGAGCAAGCAATACAGTCAGTTCAACAAAGAAAAGCCTCCATGTTCCTAAATAATAACCTATGGGCGAATGACCAATTGGTATTATTTTTTATGTCAACTAATTTGGATGAATTACAAAAATTTTTGTATGAGAATACAGAGATTTATTTTAATCTTTTTAAAGAGCGTTTTATCGACAGAACAGTATTTCAAAGTCAAAAACTTAATGGATATAAAGACAGTTTTTTTAAAGAAATGCCGTTTAAAATGTATATACCTGAAACATATAGAGTATTTCGTAGAGATTTAGAGAATAATTTCATTTCTTTTTTATGGCGTTCACGAGAAAATCAAGAACAAAATCCTGATAAATACTTATCATTATATTGGGAATATGCAGATGAGAATCCTATTAATGATACTTGGTTGATTGAAAAAAGAAAAGAGCTTGCTTGGAAGTATTATGATGAAGACGAATTTGATTCAGATGAAACAATGCGAGGACTTAGAAAAATTAATAATTATGATGGCTGGTTTTTGTTTGGTAAATGGCAAAACCAAAAGTATTATATGGGTGGTGCCTTCAGAACCTATGCTTTTTACGATGAAAAATTAAAGACCGCCTACATAATTGATACATCAGTATATTTTCCTGCCGGTTACAAGTTAAAGTACTTATTAGAACTTGAAGGTTTAGCCGAGACTATTTTAACAAAGGAGAAAGGTGAGTTATGAAGAAGTCAGGTTGCTTTATTACATTCATTTTTATAATTATTATCAATTCAGTTATGTTTTATATTTATGATCAATATCTTAGCAAGCAGAATGCTTTATCGACATTATCTTTTCCTTATGATAGTCACCATGTACAGAATAAAGAGACTAAGCTTATAGAGTTTAATCAAAATAGGCAGACTGCTATAACTAAAGCTGTATCAATAATTGAGCCGGCAGTGGTTAGTGTTAATGTCTTGAAAACAGAAATAATCAGAAGACAAACCTTTTTTGATGAATTCTTTTTTGACTTTTTTGGTATGCCTTTAAGAAGAGAAATTCAGAGCATAGGTTCGGGTGTAATTTTTACTTTTGATGGTTATATTATTACAAATGCTCATGTTGTTGAGGGAGCTACACAGATTAAGGTAGTTTTAAATGACACTCGAGAGTTTGACGGGAAACTGATTGGAATTGATTCAATCCATGATGTAGCGATTATTAAGATTAATGGTAAGGATCTACCTTTTGCCCGACTAGGTACTTCAACAGATTTGATTATTGGAGAATGGGCTATAGCGGTAGGAAATCCTTATGGCTTTTTAATGAAAGACAGTAAACCAAGTGTCTCTGTAGGAGTGATTTCAGCCTTAAACAGAAATTTTACTGACTCTAAGGAAAATAAAGTTTTTAAAGGTATGATTCAAACAGATGCAGCCATCAACCCCGGAAATAGTGGTGGACCTTTGGTTAATATTAATGGTGAAATTATTGGAATAAACTCTTTTATTTTTACTGAAACAGGCGGAAGCATAGGAATTGGCTTTGCTATCCCTATTGACAGAGTAAAAAAAATATCTGAAGAACTGATAACCTTTGGAAAAGTCCGAGAGGCTTATTTTGGTTTTAAAATTCAAGAGATAACTCCTCTTATGGCGTCGTATTTAAAGTTAAAAAATCTTGATGGTGTGATTATCTCATTAATTGATGTAAATGGTCCGGCACACAAGGCAGGGCTTAGACGCGGAGATATAATAACTCATATCAATAATTATGAAATTAATGCAAATAAAATATGAATTTTTTAAAAAAAAT
>CAZJNG010000133.1:0-6942 GCA_964547265.1 uncultured Candidatus Cloacimonadota bacterium
TAATTTAAAGAACTTTTCTTGTTTTGATAATAAGTAAAGATTAAAATCAACAGATAGATTATAAATAAAGGTAAGGCTATTCTACACAACAGTTTTAAAATAATGGGTTTTTTTATATCAATCATTTTCACTACCTGCAATAAAATTTTTATATGGGATTATATTTTGTATAATTTTTTGTTTCTTTAACTCATTTGCTATCTGATAATAATCTGTTTCTTTTAATTCTCCTAAGAAATCTAAAGGTATTAAAGCATCTTTTCTGTGCGTTTCGTATAAATCTTCTTTTCCAAAGATAGCTTCCAAGATTTTGTCCAACATCCATTTTTGCTCTGCGTAATTAGTTCTTAATTTTTTTTCATTACAATATTTAAGAACAGTTTGCACTGTTTCTTCTCGATTATGGTATGCATAAAACCAGCCACTTAATATTGCATTTTTGATGTTCTTTGCCTCAGTGAGATTTTTTAGATAATAATCTTTTCTAACATATACACCATCTTCAACAAAATCAAGTTCTTTATCATCAGAAAATCTAAAAATAGAAAGCTTATCATGGTCTAAACCGGCTAAATATATTTTATTGTACTCATTATAGTACATAACCGAAGCAGCATCACAAGCATCAGACATAAACAAATCAATATTTGCTTTGCCGGGCAATTTGTTGATTTTTAGTTGATGTTTCTTTAAAAAAGCATTTAAAGGTAAGCTAAAATCGCCATTCCAAAGACTGACATTTTTATTATTTAAATTTGAAATCCTGTAAATATCACTATCTTTTTTTGCTACTATCATTAAGGATGAATGCTGTAGTATTTGACATAGATTAATTAATTCTTCATTTTTATTAATATATATTGCTTGAGAAAGCCAAGAAGTAGCATAGTCAAATTCATTATTAATTAATTTATCAAGAATAAGATCAACTCCTTCTGTAAAAACTAACTCAACCTCAAGATCGGATTCAGCAAATAATCCTTTTTCTAAAGCCATTATATACCCTGCAAACTGTGCCTGAGGTTGCCAATGTAAACCGATACGAACCTGTTTTGCAAAGATAAGACAAGGTAAGAAAATTATAAAAACAGGCAAAATAAACCTAAATTTGTTTCTCATATTACATCCTTAATATTAATGTAATCTATAAATTATTTTCATAAACAATCGTCAAGAAAAAAATGTCAAGAAAAATACTTGACTAATTCAAATAGAATATTATCTTGTTAATGTATCAAAAAAAGGGGAGTATTAATGAAAGATAATATTTCAGCCTCAGCTAAAATCGGATTAAATGTAAAGATTGGTTATAATGTAGTTATCCAAAATAATGCTGTAATTGGCAATGATTGTGTGATAGGCAATAATGTGGTCATTTATCCATATTCAATTATAGGTAATAATGTACGAATTGATGACAATACTATTATTGGTAAATTACCGATGTTTTCTCCCCGAAGCATTTTTAAAGCTGAAAAAAATTGGATACCAACTTCTATTGGAAATAATAATTCAATTGGTGCTAATGTCATTATCTATATTCAGGCTATTATCGGAGATTTTAACCTTATTGCCGATTATTCAAGCATAAGAGAAAATGTCTCAATCGGAGATTATAATATAATCGGAAGAAATGTTTCAATAGAAAACTTTACTAAAATAGGTAACAGAAATAAGCTTGAAACTAATGTCTATATAACTGCATATTCTGAAATTGAAGACTATTGTTTTGTAGCTCCTTGCGTAAGTACAAGTAATGATAATTTCGCAGGTAGAGATAAAGAAAGATTCAATCATTTTAAAGGTGTTACTTTAAAAACAGGAGCCAGAATAGGCGTAGGCTCAACTATCCTACCCGGTATTATTTTAAATGAAGACTGCTTAGTCGGTGCAGGAAGCCTTGTAACAAAAAATATTCCAAGCAAACAGTTATGGGTAGGCTCACCTGCTAAATTTATTAGAAACATACCGGAAAATCAACTGTTAATAAATAATATCGATAAAACATGAAGGAAATTATATGCGATGGTTAGTAATCATACCTACTTATAATGAAAAAGCCAATATTGAACCTATCATCAAAGAGGTATTAATACAAAATGAAATTCTTGATATACTTATAGTTGATGATAATTCTCCTGATAAAACTTTTGAGATTGTTGAACAACTCCAACAAAACAATGACAGAATTAAATTACTCAAAAGAGCAGGAAAACTTGGACTTGGTTCTGCTTATGTTGAAGGATTTAAATATGCCTTAGAACACTCATACGAAGGCATAATACAAATGGATGCCGATTTTTCACATGACCCGAAAGTCATCCCTGAAATGCTCGAAGAAATAAAGGATTATGATTATATTATCGGTTCAAGGTATATTTCAGGAATAAATGTTGTAAACTGGCCTTTACCACGCCTCCTGCTTAGTTATTTTGCAGCTATGTATGTCAGAGTAATCACAGGTATGCCTATAAAAGATCCTACAGGTGGATTTAAATGTATAAGAAGTTCCGTATTACGCAAACTTCATCTCAACAAAATTATGTCTGACGGTTATTCTTTTCAGATAGAAATCAATTATCGTACCTGGCTCAGAAAGTTTAAGATGAAAGAAATATCTATCACCTTTACAGATAGACGCTCAGGACAATCAAAAATGTCTAAAAAAATTGTACATGAAGCAATCACTATGGTCTGGAAACTAAAACTTTACGCAATCTTAAAAAAACTGTGACCATAATAAAAAATCTAAAGATACAAAAACTTGTATTTCAAGGATATGGACTTGGTTTTGACCAATCAAACACATACTTTGTTCAGAATGCTTTACCGGGAGATATTCTTGAAGTTGAAGTACTCTACTTAAAATCAAAAAGCTATTTCTGTAGAATTTTATCAATAATAAAACCTTCTCCATTAAGAAAACAAATTCGTTGTTCTGTCAGTAGTAAATGTGGAGCTTGTGACTGGGTAGATATTGATTATCAACGACAACTTGAATTTAAAAATTTGTTCATACAAGACATCTTTTACTCAATTAAAGATCTTATTAATATCCCTCAAATTAATGCATCCCCAATCATTGATAACTATCGTAATAAATCTATCTTGCCTGTCCAATTTATAAATAAAAAATTAGTAATTGGTATGTATGAAAGACAATCCCATAATGTTATAGAACACAATCAATGTTTTTTACACCCACCAATCTTTGACAAAATACTAGAAGATATCAAAAACTGGATTATTAAAGCTAATGTAAAAATTTATAATGAAGCTAGCAAGCGAGGCAATCTAAGGTATATTGGTTTAAGATGTAATTCTGATTTAAACAATATCTTAATAATCATTATCACAAAAACTTCTAAACTACCTTTTACACAACAACTTGTGAACTCCATTACTCAAAAATACAAGCAAATAACAGGGATAGTTCATAATATTAACGAAGCTGCAAATAATGTTATTTTTGGAGATAAAGAAAAAATACTCTTTGGAAATGACTATTATCACGAATGCTTTGATAATGTCAGATTTAAGATTAATTATAAAGCATTTTTTCAGGTAAATGTCGAACAAGCAAAACAAATCTACAATAAAATAAAACATTTTGTAGATAATCAAAGTGTCATTTTAGATGCATATAGCGGAACAGGCAGTATTGGTATATTTTTAGCTGACAAAGCAAAAAAACTGATTTTTGTTGAGTCTAATACACAGGCGCATAACTCTGCTATTGAAAACTCAAAACTTAATAATGTTACAAATGCTGTCTTCTATAATAATGAGGTTGATGATGTAATAGAAGAAATTATAAACAAATATGACTTAAACACAATAATTTTTGATCCACCTCGCAAAGGTCTTAATAACAATACAATAGAAATGGTATGTAAGAAAAATATTTCAAAAATTATTTACCTTAGCTGCAACCCAACGACTCAAATTAGAGATATAAAAGCTTTCATCCAAAATAATTACACTATCAAAGATATTTATATTTATGATATGTTTCCTCATACCTTTCATATAGAAAGTCTTGTTATCTTAGAAAAAACTTGACATTTATGGCAAACAATAAAACTTGAATATAACTAAATACTAAAGAGGTTTTAATGTCTAAAAAGCAAAAAATAATTAAAATAAAGAAAAACTGGCTACAAGATTGGATAGAAGCAGCACTTTGGGCGTTCGTGGTAGCCATGATTATTCGGAATTACACATTTCAAAATTTTAAAATTCCCTCTTCTTCAATGGAATCAACACTTCTAATCGGTGATTATCTTGTAGCAAATAAGATGAAATATTTCTTTAATGAACCTAAAAGAGGTGAAATAGTAACCTTTAGAAATCCTGACGACCCTATTGAACCCGAGCCAAGAGATAGATTTGTAAAAATTATCCCACCTATCTACTGGAATAAAGACAAGTTCTTTTTTACATATTATACTAAGAAAGATGTGGTAAAAAGAGTAATCGGTATGCCCGGAGACACCCTATTCATAAGGAATAAGCAAGTTTATATCAATGGAAAAGTATTCAGACACGGCACAGAACAATATATAGATATTAATAGAGTATTTCCTACCAGAGATAATTTCGGTCCTGTAGTTGTACCTGAAAATAAATACTTTGTAATGGGAGATAATCGAGATAATAGTCTTGACAGCAGATATTGGGGCTTTCTTGACAAAAAAGATATTACAGGAACTCCTGCTCTAATCTTTTTTTCAAAAAGCGAAAGAGGAGACATTCGCTGGAACCGCTCGTTTACTCTAATAAAATAGAAATTAAATATTTTTATATTCATATTCCATTCTGTATAAAAAAATGTAGTTACTGCAGTTTCTATTCAGTAAAATATGATAAATTACTTGCAGAAGAATATATTCAAAAGCTGAAACTTGAGATAGATTTTTATAAAAAGTCCTATGATTTCAAGCCTGAAACTATTTATTTTGGAGGCGGAACACCTTCTCTTTTTCCTATAAATTATTTAGATGACATCATTAAATATATTAATCATGAATCAGTTAATGAAATCACAATTGAAATAAACCCCTTTAACCTTAAAGATAATTATATTAATGATTTACAGGAAATTGGCATAAACAGATTCAGTTTTGGAGTTCAATCAATGCTCAATAGAGAGTTAAACTTGTTAGGCAGATTACATATAGCTGATGATGTTTATAAGCTTTACAACACTCAGTTACAGAACCAAGATTTGAATTTCTCTTATGATATTATTTACGGATTACCTAATCAAACACTAACAGATATACAATACACTCTAGAAGAATTATTAAAAATTTCACCTAAACACTTTTCTGTCTATTGTTTAAGTTTAGAAAATAATGTTCCTCTGTATAAAGACTTCAGTGATATTCCCGAAGATGCTCTAGTCGAAGAGATGTATTTTTACATCAGGAAAACATTGCTGGAGTATGGGTATAATCATTATGAACTATCAAGTTTTTCATTAAGTAATTTTGAATCTCAACATAATACAGCTTACTGGTCAGATAAATACTATTTAGGGTTAGGAGCAGGTTCGTCTGGATACTTACCAAACATTAGATATTCTAATATCGCAGATTTGGAAAAATATCTTAGTTCTTCTATTGAAACTATTCAAACTATAACTGAATTATCAAAACAAGATAATGAAACAGATTATATAATAACAGGTTTAAGAAAGTGTAAAGGAATTATTATGAAAGAAGTTAATGATAAGTTTAATATTAATTTTCTAGATAAATACGCTCAACAAGTTGATAAACTTTATAAGCAAAAATTAATTATTATTGATGGAGACCATATAAGAATTAACCCCGAATCATATTTTATATCAAATGAGGTCTTATGCGAATTTGTATAGTAACATTCCTATTATTATTGTCAGTTAGTTTATGCGGACAGATTTTAATCCCTATGGATAATACTCAAACCGACCATTTAAAGGCTTATGGGATAGCTTTTGAAGCCTTAAAACAAGACATTCAAGTAAAGTGGCTTTTAAATTATCGAGGTGGTTCTTTTTTAATGGATGTCGAAGCAAATATATCAAATTTATGCAGAATCAGAGGTGTATCTTATGAACTAATAACTCCGACAGACATTCAAAGTATTTATAATATTATCTCTGAAAACAATATGGAATCAGTAGTTTTAGAAAAAGAACCTCGTATTGCAGTTTATATCCCGGAACACATAAACCCATGGAGCGATGCAGTATCAAATGCCTTGAGGTATGCAGAAATTGAATTTGACAGGATATGGGATGAAGAAGTAATTACAGGAAAACTAGCTGATTATGATTGGTTACATTTACATCATGAAGATTTTACAGGACAATATGGTAAATTTTATGGTAGCTTTAGAAATGCACCTTGGTACCAGGAAGAAGTCAGACTTAATACTGAAATGGCTCACAAGCTGGGTTTCCAAAAGGTTTGGCAATTAAAACATGAAGTTGCAGAAAAAATTAGACAGTTTGTCATTTCCGGAGGATTTCTTTTTGCAATGTGTGCTGCAACTGATACTATTGATATTGCATTAGCAGCTTATGGAATAGATGTTTGTGAAGAAGTTTATGACGGAGATCCTATTGACCCGAACTACAAGAAGAAGCTAGATTTTTCAAGGTCATTTGCCTTTGAAAATTTTTCTTTAATAACAAGCCCTTTTGTATATGAGTTTTCTAATATTGATGCTAGTGATTATGTTAAGATAAGAGGTGCAGAAGCTGATTATTTTCAATTATTTAAGTTTTCAGCAAAGTTTGACCCTGTACCTACTATGTTAGTGCAAAATCATACTAATGTAGTAAATGGATTCTTAGGACAAACAACTGCATTCAGAAAAGAATTTATTAAAAAAAGTGTTATAATTTTAGGTGAAACTCCTAACACAGACGAAGCTAAATATATTCATGGTAAT
>CAZJNG010000134.1:0-6938 GCA_964547265.1 uncultured Candidatus Cloacimonadota bacterium
AGTTTTCTTGATTCTTTATTTGCACTCGTACTTGCAAGCGAATCTGTAATAGCTTTGTCAATAAAATTGTCTAAGCTGATTGCAGGTACTTCGTTGTCTTTGTAAACAACAGTAGTGTCTGTTTGAATTTCACTAAGAGCAGGCATGGTAAAGGTATAGCATGCGGTGTTTGACAACTGAGGTGGTATTTCTTCAGTAGGGATGAGAGTGTTTTTGCTACTCTTTTCTGAGCATGCAGACATAAATAAAACAATAAAGATAACTAAAAAGACAGGTAGTTTAACAAGTAATTTTTTTGTTTTCTTGTTTTTTTCGGTTTGTTTTTTCATTTTTTCCTCCAATAATTTTTTATTATTGAAGTTGAAATTGTGTATTCCACCTTTCCAACTTCGGGAGGCATATCAGTTTCCCGATATACCCTAACGGTTATAAGTTCATACTTTCGTTTAGAACTTAAAACTCGGTGTAAGTTTATTAAAAATTATTTGCATATTATGTCAAGGACAATTTTATTATTAAAGAAATTATCGATTTTTAGATATAATTAGAGGAAAAAAAAGATATTTATTGACAAAAAATCAGACTCGTTATAAAAGAGTATTATTAAAAAATTTTAAGGAGTGAGATATGTCAAAAAAAGTATTACTTGCGACAGAAAAAGCTTTTGCAGCAACTGCAGTTAAAGGAATTGAAGAGATATTTTCAAAGGTCGGTTATGAGTTAATCAAACTTGAAAATTATCAAGAAAAGACTGATTTATTAAATGCAGTAAAAGATGTAGATGCAATGATTATTCGTTCTGATAAGGCGGATAAGGAAGTAATCGAAGCCGGTAAAAACTTAAAGATAGTTGTTCGTGCAGGTGCAGGATACGATAATATTGATTTGGAAGCAGCTACTGCTCATAATGTAGTGGCAATGAATACTCCGGGTCAAAATTCAAATGCTGTTGCAGAACTTGTAATCGGTATGATGATTTATCTTGCCAGAGGTAAATTTAACGGCAAATCAGGTAGCGAATTAAGAGACAAAAAGATAGGTATTCATGCTTATGGCAATGTTGGTCGCTTTGTAGCAACTATTGCTAAAGGTTTTGGTATGGAAGTTTATGCGTATGACCCATTTGTTGCAAAAGAAAAAATGGAAGCTGAAGGTATCAAGGTCGTTGATAAAATGGAAGATTTATATAAAAATTGTGAGTATGTTTCTTTACACCTTCCAAAGACAAAAGACACTGTTAAATCAATCAATTATGATTTACTTTCTTTAATGCCAAAAGGTGCTGTCTTAATTAATACTGCAAGAAAAGAAGTTGTTTGTGAAGAATCAATAGTAAAAATCATGAGCGAAAGAAAAGACTTCCGTTATGCGACAGATATAACTCCCGACAATGATGCTGAAATGGTTGAAAAATTTGCTGACAGATACTTTGCTACTCCTAAAAAAATGGGTGCTCAAACTGAAGAGGCAAATGTTAATGCAGGTCTTGCTTCTGCAAATCAAATTGTTAATTTCTTTGAAAAAGGTGACATTACATTTAAAGTCAATAAATAATAATAATCGAATTAAACTGAGCCATAGCTTTCTATGGCTCTTTGTTTTTCTTAAACCTTTAACAAAAGAGTGATGATGAGCAGACCAAAAGTTATATTGTATGTCGGTGCTTCGATTGACGGCAGAATCACATTTGGACCTGATACTACAATGTTTGATTCTTTTAGTAATCCTGAACTTAATCAAATGCTTTGCTCGCCTGAAGAATGGAAGAATTTCTCCAAAGCAATTACAGATATTTATAAACCTGATATGTTTCTTGAGGGGAGCAATATGGTGGTTTCTGAACGGGAAAAGCTTAAAGAGTTACCGAAATATAATGGTGAGATTGAAAGTTTATTTGAGGATTTTTTACCCGAAGATATTATCAATCGAACAGGTAGGAAAACATGGACTTCTATT
This sequence comes from uncultured Candidatus Cloacimonadota bacterium, assembly GCA_964547265.1. Classification (GTDB taxonomy): domain Bacteria; phylum Cloacimonadota; class Cloacimonadia; order Cloacimonadales; family WRIO01; genus JALNXV01. The sequence goes on from CAZJNG010000134.1 coordinate 1,957, forward strand.
GTTGATGGACGGGGTAGATTTAGAAACGCTTATACTGCAGATACTGACGATCCTGAAACTTATATGGTGCATTTAACAACAGAAACTGTACCTCCTGAGTATTTAGCTTTTTTGCGATTAAAAAATATCCCATACCTGGTTGAAGGACAAAATAAGGTTAATCTGCCAATGATGTTGCAAAAAGTAAAAGCAAAACTAAAGGTAAATACTATTGCCACAAGTTCAGGTGGTCGTTTGAGTGGTGCTTTAATTAGAGATTCTTTACTTGATGAAATCAATATTCTTTTTAGTCCGATAGTTATAGGAGGTTACAATACGCCCACACTTTTTTCTTCTCCTGAGTTAAACTGGCCATTGATAAAGCCAAATAAGCTTATATTGATAGATACTAAGATAATGGATAATGGCAAAATCTGGTTGAGATATAAAGTAGATTATGAAGCTTAGTAAAGGTGAACTAAGGATTAAGTTATTTACATATTTATCAGAAAAAAAGTTTTTTCCCCTTGACATGATAAATACTAAAATTATTATTGACATTAGTTCTTTTAAAAGATAGTTTATTCCGTACGGGGGTGTATGGATTCGACAGGGATAGAGTGGATTGTTGATGCGAGTCGAGGAGTCAACCTTTCTCGTTAAACTGGTTGAAACGCATAATTGCAAACGAAAATTACGCATTAGCTGCTTAAGTCGGCTACGGTCTTCAGAGGATGGCAACATGCCTCAAAAAGATTGTCATACATTGTTGCTAGCATAAATACATGTCTGTAGATTTATGCGAAACTCACAGGCTAAGCGGGTTAAAATTTTGATTATTTTATATAACTTGCCGACAATTTAAAATAACTACACTCGTAGATTTGGCATTTGACTTATCTTTGGACGCGGGTTCGATTCCCGCCACCTCCACCAGTTATTACCCCTTACAGAAAGCAAGGAGTTTATGATGTGTGGATTTTTTTCACCTAGAATGATTGATATCATTAGAATGTTATTGTTTGTATTTGTTATTGTCTCTTTAATGAATTTGATAGACTTACCTGATTGGATTTCAAAAAAGCTAAGAGGTAAATCTCAAAATGATAAGATTAGCGAACTCGAAAACAGAATAAAAGAGCTTGAAGAAAAATTAAGTAAAAAAGAATAAAAATTTATTAAAAGAAATTTCTCGTGGTGATTTATTTTAGATTAGGACTTGTTTTGTTGTTATATACCGTACTTTCATTGAGAGAATTTCTTGTTTTTGTTTTTATCAGTATTATATTAGGATTTGTCGGATATATGTTCCCTCTTGAGTTAGGAGGCTTCAATATCTTTAGATTAATCCGAGTTGGAGTAAAATCTTACTTTGTTGTAAGAGGCATTAATCATTATTTCCCATGTAGAGATATTTGATAATGACGATTAGACCGCTAGTAGATTTATAAATAAGTTGTTTAAAGGAGATGACAAGATAATGATTGAAAATGATTTAAAAGACTCATTAAAAAGACTATTTTCTTCTGACATTAAACGAGGACCCGGTCAATCAAATGAAGACTTTAATGCAAAATTATTGGCAAGAGCTTTACCCATTATTAATGAAATAGATGGGGCAGAGTTAAGCGATTTTAATGGTGATGTAAATGATGAAATGAAATCAACATTAACAAAAGACCTTTTAAATAAACTCAGTAATGAAACAGGAATTACAATAAGATTCTCTGAGAAATTACCTGATTATAATCAAATCAAAGAAACACTTTTAGAAGTTTTATCTGATTTAAAAGCAGAAGAGATTTCTACTAATTAGAAAAACATAATATATCTTAAAAAATCTTTGCAAAACAGGAGAAAATATGGCTTGTAAAAGACTTATGCTTTTATTTAAGAGTAAAAGATTTCATTCATCTAATTTATCTTTTTTCATACTTTTTGTTCCTTTTTTATTAACAGCGTGTTTTGTAAATCCACCTGGTACATTTATTTTAAAAAACCCGAATAATTCTTCGAGTGTTCTCTGGATGAATGGAAAAGAATTGATTAAATTGACGAATGATGATGTTGAGTTAATAGTGAACTATGATTTAAGCAGACAAGGCACTTTAATCTTTGATGTATTAATTCAAAATAATACTGATGAGATACTTGTTATATCTCCTGAATCTTTTTATTGTAATTATATAAACAGGCTAAATGAAAATTTTACCAAGAATGCTCTGAATCCTGAAACCATAATCAGAAATTATGATAAACAAATTGAAAGATCCCATGTACAAAAGAGTTCTAAAGAGTTAGATAATTCTCTTTTCTTATTATTTGATATTGCAGAAACTTTTCAGAAAAAAACAGATGAAGAACGAAAAGAGTTTATTAAAAGATCTGATGAGCGAGAACAACAATACTTTAATGAATTAAACAGGATTGATAATACCTTGCTTACTTTAGCTAATAAGCGTAGAGAAATAGCTACTGAAGCTCTTAGGAAAACTTCATTACTGCCGGGACAACAAATATCAGGAAAGATATATTTTTCTGCCTATCTTGATAGAAAGGTAAAAAATTTAACTTTGTATTTACCTGTTAAAAATGATACTCTGCAAGTAATTTATGAAGTAGAAAAGGTATAATTTACTTTTTTTATTGAGTAATTGCAAGTTGAAAATGTAATCATGCTAAGTATAGGCTTGTCTTGTTTGCAAATTGAAAGCATTTTTGATAATTATAAAAAAGTAAGTTTAGATCGATAAACATCTTAAGGGAGTAACCATTATATAATCAGCAACACTCCTTGATATTATATATCTTGAATCTCCAACAGCTATAACCAGATTGCGATCATACTCGTTATTTTTGACAATTCTTATAACACTACCATGGCATAATCCTAACTCAAAACATTTTGGATTGGGGTTACAAACAATTGTAAATTCATCATCTGCAGTAGCCAATGAGAGCGGTATTGCATGTTCAAATTTATCGTGAATGTGGCAAGGATGGTTTTCGATATTGCAGTTTATGCAGTGGTGATGTCTTTTTTTTCTTCCAAACATAATTTATTCCTTAAGTTAAAGTTACTTTTTTAAACATGAGAATTATTCCCATGAATAGTGATAGACTAAGTAATATCCATATTATCGATAAAGCTCCAAATACCATTATGTTATAATAAAGGGTAGAAACAATCCAAGCTAAAAGAGTTAAATAGATTACTTGAATGACTGCAAATAAAGTGCCTGCTTCTTTTTTAGCAGCAGCGATTGCGGCTACACAGGGTGCGTAGATTAAAATAAATAGCAAGTAAGCAATTACTTGATGGATGTTTTTAAACCTTTTTTGATGTTCTTTCAGCAATAGATTATCAACTTCTTCTTTATCATCGGCTTCAGAGAAGGGATTAATCATTCCAATCAGAGCAGTTGAAAACTCATCATTAAATGTTTGTGCTGATTCAGATAAAAGTGTTTTAAGTGACCAACTATCTTCTATATCATCTTCATCAGATTGTTCTTCTTTAAAATGAATGTCGCTATATAAGGCTTCGAATGTACCGACAATAGCTTCTTTAGCAAATAAGCCTGTAAACAAAGCTACTGTAGCCTGCCAATTATCTTTTTCAATGCCCATAGGTTTAAAGATAGGAGTAATGGTTTGTCCGATAACATTCAGAATTGTGTCTTGTTGTCCTGTTTCATGATTATATCTTACAGGTAAGGCGTTAATCATGGTAAGCAAAATTATAACAAAAAGGATAGTTTTACCTGCTCTTAAAATAAAATCTTTAAGTCTATGCCATGTATGCATTAAAACACCGTTTATAGTAGGCATGTGATAAGTTGGTAATTCCATCACAAAGTCACCTGCTTTGCCTTTAAAAACAGTTTTTCTTAAAATTTGTCCTGTTACTAAAGCGAGTAAAATCCCGGTTAAATATAGAGTAAAAATTATTAATCCGGCATTTTGAGGGAAGAAATAGATAGCAAACATTATATAAACAGGTATTTTAGCCCCACAGGAAATAAAAGGCACTAACGAAATCGTCATTAATCTATCTCGTCTATTTTCTAAAGTTCTGGTTGCCATAATAGCCGGTACAGTGCAACCAAATCCGACAACCATAGGTATGATAGATTTACCTGAAAGCCCTAGCCAATGCATAAACTTATCAGTAATAAAAGCAACTCTTGCCATATATCCTGAATCTTCTAAGAAAGATAGAAATAGAAAAATGAAGAATATAGGAGGTATAAAAGTAGAAACTGTTTGTAAACCTCCGCCTACACCGTCAGCTAAAAAGGTGCTCAACCAAAAGGGCAGATTCAATTGATTTAATAAAACTTTAAATCCATCAACAAATAAACCCCCAAAAAAGATATCAAAAAGCTCAATAAAAGGACCGCTCAAGGTGATGGAAAAAGAAAACATGAGATACATAATAAACATAAAGACAGGAAGTCCCACTAAGGGGTGTAGTAAAAATTTATCTATTTTATCAGAACGGTTTTCTTTATTTAGGTGTGTTTTTTTCATGACTTCACGGCAGATGCCTTTGATGAATGCGTATCTGCCGTCTGCGGTCATAATTTCAGCTTGCATTCCGGTGTGTTTATGGATTCTTTCTCGAATTTGTAGGGCAGTATTCCTGAGTTTGACACTTACTTCTTTTAAAACTAAAGGGTCGTTTTCAATAAATTTAAGGGCAAGCCAGTCTAGGTCAACTGAGTATTTTTCTGCTATATTTTTTAGTTCCGGTTTTATATGAATAATCTCTTTGTAAATAACTTCATCATAAGGAATCTTTGCTTTTGAGATGTATGATGATTTATCTTCAAATGAAATTGCTTTTTTAAGTTCTTCAATACCGGTTTTTTGGGAAGCGGATATAGGTAAGACAGGGCAGTCTAAGAAATAAGATAACTGTTTTATGTCAATTTTTACTCCGGTTTTTTCGATTAAATCCATCATATTTAGGCAGACAATTATGGGCTTTCTAAATTGTA
>CAZJNG010000135.1:0-6875 GCA_964547265.1 uncultured Candidatus Cloacimonadota bacterium
AAGTATGATAGCAGGTATAAAATATTTTGATAAATATCATCAGCATATAGATGTACTCATTATTGGCAGAGGAGGAGGCTCTTACGAAGACCTTTTTTGCTTTAATGATGAACAGTTAGCCAGAGCTATTTATGCTTGTAGGATACCGGTGATTTCAGGTGTTGGGCATGAGATTGATTTCACTATTTGTGATTTTGTTGCAGATGTCAGAGCAGCAACTCCTTCTGTAGCCGCTGAAGTAGCAGTACCTGATAAAAATGAATTGCTTGAAAATCTTCAAAGGAAGAAACAGGCTTTGAATATTCTTTTATCAAGAAATATTCAGTCATATTCAAATATAGTTCTCAGGTATGAAAAGAAACTTAAAGAATTAAATCCTCAAAATCTTATATATAAATATCAGCAGTATCTTGATAATGCCTCGATGAAGATTGTTAGATTTCAAAGAAGATTTTCTGAAATTAAAAAGAAATACAATGATTTATCATATCGTTTTTTAAAATTACATCCTGCCTTGGTGATTGATAAAAAGAAACATCAGATAAAAATTATTTCTCGTGATTTAAAGTATGTATTTTCAAAAAAATATAAACAACACGATTTACTTGAAAACAAGAGTCAAATGTTAGACACTGTTTTTAATAGCAAATTTACAAAATTACTAGATAATTATCATTATAAATTAGATAATCAGCAGAGGCATTTAGCTTATTTAGTTGATAGTAAAATCAAGAACTTGTCAAAAAGTTTACAGCAAAAACAATTATTGCTTGACTCACTATCACCAAAAAATATTATAGCAAAAGGATTTTCTTTAATTGAAAAAGATACTCTTGATAATAAGAAAAAGATAGTTAAAAGTGTAAATGATATTCAGAGTGATGATTTGGTTACAATAAATTTAAAGGATGGGAAATGTTCTGCAGTAATAAAAGAGTGATTTTACTGATTGGAATTTTAATGTTTACAGCAATGTTGCGAAGTTTTGAACACAAAGCATTATGGGTAACACCTTGGGATATGACTTCTGAGGAAAAAATAGATGAAGTTGTCACAAATGCTCGTGAATGGGGTATAACAGATCTGCTTGTAGAAGTTAGATATAGGGGAGATGCTCTCTATATTCCCAATAAAAAGAATAAATCATTTGCTAATCCCGAACCTGTAAGCTATATTTTAAAAAATCAGGATATAGACCCATTAGATTTGTTTATCTCAAAAGCAAAAATGAAGAATATCAAGGTTCATGCCTGGGTAACTGTCTTAGTGGTAACTCCGAAAACACTGAATGATATTTGTCAATCACATATTTATTTTCAAAATCCTGACTGGATGACTTATGATAGTTTGGAGAAAAGAATTCAGCATTCTCAATTTGAAGGTGCATATCTCGATCCGGGCTTATCAGAAGTCAGAGACTATCTGGTAAATGTATTTGCCGATATAGTAGCAAATTATAATATTGACGGATTACATCTTGATTATATTAGATATCCGGGAACTGATTACGGCTATAATCCGGTTTCAATAAAGAGATATAATGATTTAACAAGAATAATAGGTAATCTGGATTTTAATGAATGGAAAGAAAAACAGATTTCAAGTTTGGTTTCACAGATTAATCAAAAGACTAAATCTATAAAACCTAATTTGATTTTAAGTGCTGCAGTTATCTCAGATATTGACCAGGCAAGAGGCAGATATGCACAAAACTGGTTTGACTGGTTAAATCAGAATATAATAGATAAGGTTTATCTTATGGCATACCAAGCAGATGATTATGCCTTCAATACCGTTATGAATAAAATACCCGAAAGATTTAATCAAAAGATTGTTGTAGGTTTAAGAGCCTGGTCAGATAATAATAGTTATTCGGTTGATAATATAAAATCAAAGATTACAGCTATAAACAGAAGATCTGATAACAGTAGTTTTAAAGGAATATCTTTTTTTTCTTACAATGGTATTCTGCAAAGGAATTATCAATCTGCTGTAATGAGTTTCAATATCTATGATAATACATTAAACATTAAAGATTCAGCAGTTTTGGATTTAGATTTACAACAACCTGTCATAGTTAATACTTATACTGTTGATAATCAATTATATCTAAGACTTCTAAATATAAGTGAGTATAAAACAGGTAATTGGAAATTGTATAATGATTCTGATAAATTAATTGCTGAAGGTAATTTTAATGATCGGGATTTAAGTTTTGCACTACCTGAGTTTATTCTTGGTATGGAGCAGTTAGTATTAGCTTATAATTTAAACGATAAAGACTATCGTAAGACTATAAATCTTCAAGAACTAAGTATGTCTGTAATTGATGGAGGAATTAATGAGATTAGATTTATTACTAAATAAACTTTGTATTGTGAAAACAAGAAGTATTGCCAAAAAAGCCTGTGATAATAACGCAGTTAAAGTTAATAACTCAGTTACTAAAGCTAGTCATGAAATTAAGGTTGGAGATACAATTGAATGTCAGCTTTTTGGTTACAAAACAATTATAAAAATTATTAAAATGCCTGTTGCCAATGTGGCAAAAAAAGATGTTTTAGAGTATTATGAGATTTTAGACAGGATAAATGTAATTGAAAATGAGTAAAATTTCTTGACTACAAATAGACCTATAGTTATAATGATAAAAATATATTTTAAGGAAGTATAAAATGGTTGAATTAAATCCTTTTCCCCGAGAAAAACAGGTTAAATTAACACAAGACAGTATTGCAAAGAGAAAAATATTTGTTTTAGATACAAATGTATTGATACATAATCCGCAAGCTTTATTTAATTTTCAGGAAAATGTTGTGGTTATACCAATTGTTGTTATTGAAGAAATAGATAACTTTAAAAAAGGCTTAGATGAAAAAGGACGAAATGCCAGACAAATTGGTAGATATCTTGACAAACTAAGAGAAGCCGGGTCTTTAAAAGATGGTATTCATCTAGAATCAGATGGATATGTTATTGTGGCAGTGAATCAAGATATTGAAAAAATAACAAAACAAGTCTTTTTTCAAAATATTAATGATAACCTGATAATAGGAACTGCAGTTTATTATCAAAATCTCTTTTCAAATTCTAAAGTTATCATGATTTCTAAAGATGCTAATGTAAGAATAAAATCGGACGCAATCGGTATCACTGCTCAAAACTATGAAAACGAAACTATTGTATTTGAGGAATTATATACTGGTGTTAAAAATCTAGTTATTGATGAAGAGAGATGGACTATATTTTCCGAAAAACAATATCTTGTTAACCAAAATTATGAGCTATATCCTAATCAGTTTGTAAGACTTTATAAAACTGAAAACTTCGATTCTGATCACCTCTTAGGAAGATATTCCGAAGAGAATGATGCTATCTATCCTCTTACACATTATAAAGAAGGAATGGAGATTTTCGGTATTAAAGCAAGAAATGAAGAACAGATGTTTGCACTTGATTTATTGCTTGATGATAGTATTAAAATGGTTAGTTTGGTAGGTAAAGCCGGTACAGGTAAAACTTTACTTGCAATTGCTGCCGGTCTTAATCAAGTTGTCGAAGCAAATACTTATTCCAGATTAGTAGTTTCCAGGCCGATTTCCCCTCTTGGAAAAGATATTGGCTATTTACCGGGTTCAAAAGCAGATAAATTCAATCCTTGGATGCAACCGATTTATGATAACATGGAGATTTTACTCTCAAATCGAGAAGAAAAAGATAATAATAATGGGAAAATTTTTGGCAAAAAGACTCCTGCTTTGCAAGATTATCTTGATTTTGGCTTTATTGAGTTAGAACCTCTAACTTATATCAGAGGCAGAAGTTTACCTAATCAATACATTATTGTTGATGAAGCACAAAACCTGACACCTCATGAAATGAAGACTATCATTACTCGGGCAGGTGAAAATACTAAAATTGTAATTACAGGTGATCCTTATCAGATTGATATTCCTTATCTTGATTCTGAAAGTAACGGATTATCTATGAGTGCAGAAAAACTTAAGAATGAATCACTTGTCGGACATATAACTCTGGAAAAAGGTGAACGCTCTAAACTCGCAGATATAGCGGCTAAGTACTTTTAATACTTTATGATAAAAACAATACCCATTAAAGATATAAAGCTCGGGATGTGTCTGGCTGAAACTATTACAACAGATTCCGGAGTGGCTATCTATAATAGTAATTTTTATTTTACATCTCGTACTCAGATTATTAAGCTTCAAGATCTAGGTATAAAAGAAGTTAAGATAAATTTTAATTTAAGCCTGATAGATAACAGATCTGAAAAAGAGCAAAAACTTACTCTTGATCAGGTTAAAAGAGAATTAGAAAACCCTGTTAAACGATTTGAAGCGATGTCCAATATAATCGAAGAAACTCATGAACTCTATAAACAAGGAGAAAAAGCAGTTGAAGATGCAATGGATTCAGTCAGATTCGGTAAGAGTCTAAACCAAGAAGCTATCAAAACTGAAACAAACAAAATTTTACAAAATATTCAAAGAGATCCTTTAGTTGCGTTGGCTCTTTTGGACTTGAAGAATTTTGATGAATATACTTATATTCATAGTGTTAATGTAACGGTGTTGAGTGTTGCTTTTGCCTATCATCTAAAATTTTCAAAAGAAAAATTAATTTCTATTGGTGAGGGAAGTCTTTTACATGATATAGGTAAAGCAAAAATACCGCTCAATATTCTGAATAAACCTGACAGGTTAAATGATTCAGAGTTTAGAATTATTCAGAAACATCCTATTTTAGGAGAACAAGTAGCGAATAAAGAAAAAATTGATAATGAGATAATTAAAGAAATAATTTTACATCATCATGAAAGCTTTGACGGCTCAGGATATCCGGATAGGCTGACCGGAACCAATATGAAGAGATATGCTTCTATAGTTGCCGTAGCTGATTTTTATGATGCTCTCACCTCCGAAAGGGTGTACAAAAAAATAATACCTCCTCCTGAAGCAATAAAAATGGTGTATAGTCAGTCCGGTAAAAAGTTTGACCCAAGAGTAGTAAATCATTTCATTAAAACAGTAGGTATTTATCCTATTGGTAGTATTGTCGAATTAAACGATGGAAGGATAGCAGTAGTTATAGCCTTTTCAAAAGATAACCTATTACAGCCGATAGTTAAAACACTGTTTCATATTAGAACTCCTCAACTTCTTCAGGAAGAAATAATTTCACTGGTAGATAGTGAATGTTATATTGTGGGAGTTTATAATGAATATACCAACAGAACAATAGATGCTTTCAGAGATATTCATGAATGACAGAAGCTGGATTGAAATAAATTTAGATAATTATATTTTTAATTTGGAAGCTATAAAAAAGTTTATTCTACCTCATCAGTCTATAATGCAAATAGTTAAAGCCGATGCTTATGGTCACGGTGCAGCAAAAATAGCAACTACAGGACTGGAGCATGGTGTCAAACTGCTGGGAGTAGCCAATGCAGATGAAGGCTGTCTCTTAAGATACATGAGTAAATTATCTGAAAATACAACAAATACTAATGATTTATCATTACTGAACTGCCCAATAATTATTCTGTCGCCTTCTTTACCACATGAAATTGACCTTATCATTGAGAACAACTTAATTCCTTCTGTAACTGAGTTAGATTTTTGTTTGAAACTTGATAAAGAAGCAAAAATTAGAGGAATTAAATACCCTGTACATTTAAAAATTGATACAGGCATGAATAGGAACGGCATTCGTTATGATATGGTTAAGAATTTCTTAGAAGATTTTAAGAAATTTACCTCATTAGAATTAGAAGGTGTATTCAGCCATTATTTAGAAAGTGAAGAAGATAATGGTATGTCGGAAAAACAGATCATAAAGTTTGAACAGGTTTTATCCTTATTTGATAAAATTAAATATATTCACATTGCCAATAGTGCAGGAGTTCTTTTTCGAAATTATGAAAAAGCTAATATTGTCAGGCTTGGTTTTTTATCTTATGGTGTAAATTCCAATTCAAGAGTTGAGAAAACTATCCGATTAAAACCAGTTATGAGCTTTAAATCAAAAATTGCTCATATCAGTATGGCCAGAAAAGGTGAAACAATTGGTTATAACAGTTCTTTTGTGGCTGAATCTGATATACAGTATGCTATAATTCCTGTTGGATATGCTGATGGTTATGATTTCTTGTTATCTAATAAAGCAAAAGTTTTAATTAATAATCATTTATGCCCTGTTATCGGTAGAGTTAGCATGGATATGTTATGTGCTGATATTACAGGTTTAGAAGATGTTTCTTTATTTGGTGAAGTTACTGTTCTAGGGCATGAACAAAGAGAAATAAATGCAGCTCATTTAGCTTCTTTATATAATGGTTCAGCCTATGAACTACTCACTCAAATAGGGAGAAGAGCTAAAAGATATTACAAGATAAACAATCAAATTATCGACCAAGAACCTGTACAAAAGAGATCATTTATTCCTTCTGATTTTAATTCAAAGAAATTGAGTAATATAATTAAAAATGCCATAGCACATCGTATGCAGAATAACGAAGTTGCGACAGTTATTTATGATGACATTCTTAGATATTTTTTTATTGATTCGGATAAAGAGATTAGTTATAGATCGAACTTTAAGCATGATATAGTTTTTTCATCTCATCCAGCTTATCATAATTATTTTAAGGTTAAAACTACCTTACAGTTTCAAAAAGTATTACAAAATGACTTTTTTAATGTTGCTTGTGCCGTTGATAGTGAAGTATTAAAGTATTTTTTCAGATTGAAAAGTTGTGAGTATAGATGGATTGTTGAACTACCTTCTGATGAAAGTTTGTTTGAGAATGGTTTTAATCTGTTGGATTATTTTAAGTTAAGCAAAGTAAGGGT
>CAZJNG010000136.1:0-6873 GCA_964547265.1 uncultured Candidatus Cloacimonadota bacterium
AATTTGTATTTAACATTTCAGAGATAAGGTTGTTTTGAAGTAAGTCAAGTTTATTGAGGTTCTTTTCTGAAAGTTCATAAGCATCTTTATATACCCAGCCGATAGAAGAACCGGGTATAATATCGTGAAACTGATTTAAGAGAATATCTTTCCAGACAGCTTGTAAATCAGGATTTATATTTTTTTCAGTCAATACACTCAAGAACTCAATGAACTGTAATTTGTTTTCTAACTGTCTGTTATATTTCTTCATTTTAGCTTGTGTAGTGTATGTACCTCTGTGAAGTTCAAAATATAGTTCACCTTCCCATACAGGTAGTTTATCTTTGTCTAATTCGTTAATTTTTTGTAAAAAATCAGTAGCTTTAGCAAACTTAAACTTCGGTAGTCCTTCACAGTCTTGCATCCTTAAGCCAAGCTCTATGTGTTCTTTTGATGGACCACCGCCTCCGTCGCCGATACCGTACAGGTTTAAGAAATCATCAGACAACTCAGCCTGAGCAAATCTGTTTTCCGATTCAATCATATTCTTTGGTAAATTACTGAAATTATAGTCGTTAGTAGGTAAGAAATGGCTCAATATTTCAGAGCCGTCAATTCCTTTCCAGATAAAAGAGTGATGTGGGAATGTATTTGTGTCATTCCAGGAAAGTTTTTGAGAAACAAAATATTTGATACCGCATTTCTTCAATATCTGAGGCAAAGAACCCGTATATCCAAAACAATCAGGAAGCCATAAATAGTCTAATACCTTATCAAATTCTTCTTTAAAAAACCTGCGTCCGTAAATACATTGTCTGATTAAGGATTCACCTGATGGAAGGTTTGTATCTGATTCCACCCAGGTTGCACCTTGACATTCCCATTGACCTGTTTTAACTTTTTCCTTGATTTGGGAATAAAGTTCAGGGTAGTCTTCTTTGACATACAGATATAATTGGGCTTGTGAAGCACCAAAGATATAATCCGGATATTCTTCTATAAATCTTAAGGCTGTAGAAAAGGTTCTGCCACATTTTCTTCTTGTTTCTCTAATTGGCCAGAGCCAAGCCACATCAATATGGGCATGACCGACAGACCACGATGTAAGAGCAGAAGCCTCAGCCGGCAGACTTAATAATTGAGCAGTCAACTCCAGAGCTTTGTCTGTATTTTTGCCTTCTTGCCAGATATTACAAGCTTGATTAAGTCCATAAAGAATTCTCTTTTTGCGTGTTTTTCCGTCAGGTAAACCTTCATATAAGGAGAAAAGTGCCCTTACATCCATAAGTAATTTATATTTTAATCTGTCAAATACAACAATATCTGCTTTTTCTAGCTTATATTCTTTTTTATCTTCACCGAAGAGCCCGTTAGCACCTGTTTCAACCAGTATTTCAAAATCTTCATTACCTTGAGACTGTTCAAAAAGAGGAACAAAGTACTTGCCCGCCTGGTGATTCCAGTCAATCTTGTTTGTTAAACCCTGATAAGGAATACCATTTTTGAAGATGCAAGCCTCGCCTTGAACATCTATCCATAGTCCGACATAAGCATTTTTCATAACTGAAGGAATTTTACCGGAAAACTTAAACCAGCCACATCCCCATAAATCAGCCCATTTTTCATTAACTTTAATCTCTTGCCAGGTGAAGTTTGCAATCTCATTATAATGGATAGGCTTATCAGGATTATAGATAAATTGTGCCTTAACCGGGGTATGTTGAGTATAAACCGCCTTAGTTAATCTGTCAATCCAGCGTTGGATTCTCTCAATATAAATCTTTTTATTTTGCATATTAATATCCTTTTTTAAGGTGATAAAATATCTTTGAATAAAAACAATCTATTTGTCAAGTGATTTATATTAGTAGATTTGTTTTTATTAAGAATATGTTGCAAGTACGGCTTTTGACTTGATTCTCTAATTGCGAAGCAAGAAGGGAATTGAGGACAAGAAAATATAAACAAAAAAAAACTGCAGATATTTACATATCTACAGTTTATCTATGTGTGTATATTAACGGTTATTTTAAGCTTCTTTTTTTAGTTTGTGTGATTTCAGCTCTTGTGAAAGCAGAGGGATTATTTGGTTAACATCGCCGACAATTCCTAAATCAGCTACATCAAAGATAGGTGCTTCGGGGTTTTTATTGATAGCTATGATAAGTTCTGATTCTTCCATACCGGCTATATGTTGGATAGCACCGGAGATTCCGCAGGCAAAATAAACTTCCGGTCTGACAGTTTTACCTGTTTGACCTACCTGATGATTAGGTTCAATCCATCCACAGTCAACTATAGCTCTTGATCCGGAAAGCATTCCGCCTATTTCATCTGCAAAGTTTTTAAGTGTTTCAACATTTTCTTTTTTACCTATGCCTCTACCACCTGAAACAAGAATGTTTGCATCTTCAATATTTTTCTTTTGAGTTTTTTCTTTAACTGTTTCAATAATCTCTATGTTTAAATCATCTTTTGTCAGGCTTGAATTGACATATTCTATTTTGATAGTTTTAGTTTCATTTACAATGGTTTTGGTCATTACACCGGGTCTGACAGTTGACATTTGAGGTCTGTGATTAGGGCAAATAATTGTAGCCAGAATATTTCCGCCAAATGCAGGGCGGGTCATGAGCAAATTGCCGGTTTCTTCGTCTATATCGAGAGAGGTGCAGTCAGCAGTTAATCCTGTGTAAAGCCTGGCGGAAATTCTTGGAGCTAAATCTCTTCCGATAGTAGTAGCACCGATTAAAACGGATTCGGGTTTTATTTTATTAATTAAGCTTGTTGTAACTTTTGTGTATGTTTCTGTGGCATAGTCTTTTAATAATAAATCGTTAGAGATAAAGCATTTATCTGCACCATATTTAAAGCACTCTTTAGCATGAATTTCGTCAATCTTATAACCGGGAATATAGACGAAAACCTTTTGATTTGATTTTATTGCCAGATCTTTAGCTTTAGAGATAAGTTCAAGTGATACATTTTGAATTATACCATCTCTTTGTTCTATATAGACTAATATGTTTTTGTATTCTTCTTTATTTTGCATTGCTTACTCCTTAGATTACAAATTTCTCTTGAAGTTTTTCAAGGATGAGTTTAGCTCCCTCTTTAGGTTCAACCTGATGAACTTTACCTGAAGATTTAGCAGTTTTAGTTTGAATCTTCTTTACCTGAGTAGGAGAAGCTTTAAGACCTGTTAGTTGTGCATCCATTGCAATGTCATTGATAGACCAGTTTTCGACAATTTTAGTATTAGAAACATTAAAAATTCTGTTTACTGTCATGTATCTTGGGTTGTTCATTTCTTTTAAGGCAGTTATCAGGCAGGGGGTTTTTACCTTGATAATCTGGTACCCGTCTTCAAATACTTTTTTAAGTTTTAATTTATCGTCTTCTTTTTCTATTTTTGAGACATAGCTAACTTGTGGGAGCATGAGATGTTCGGCTATTTGAGGTCCAACTTGTGCAGTGTCACCGTCAATTGCTTGTCTTCCGCAGATGATTAAATCATAATCCAGTTTTTTTATAGCATAGGATAAGGTTAGAGATGTTGCCCAAGTATCAGAACCGGCAAAAGCTCTGTCTGTTAAGAGTATAACTCTGTCAACGCCCATAGCATAAGCTTCTTTGAGTGCTATTTCTGCTTGTGGAGGTCCCATAGAAATAACTGTAATATTGGCATTATATTTTTCTTTAAGTTGGATAGCGGCTTCAATACCTGCTTTATCATCAGGGTTAATAATGCTTGGTATTCCTTCTCTGATGAGGGTACCTGTTTTGCTGTCTATTCTGACTTCTGTTGTGTCGGGTACTTGTTTTATACATACTATTATATTCATTATTCCACCTATTTTAAAATATTAGCAGCGATGACCATCTTTTGAACTTCTGATGTGCCTTCGTAGATTTCGGTTATTTTTGCATCACGCATCATTCTTTCGACCGGATATTCACGGGTATAGCCATAGCCACCAAATAACTGTACAGCTTTAGTTGTTACTTCCATTGCTACTTCAGAAGCGAATAATTTTGCCTGTGCTGCTTCTTTTGAATATGCTTTCTTTTGACCTTTTAAAAAGGCAGCATGATAGACTAGCCAGCGTGCAGCATCAACTTTTGTTTGCATATCAGCTAATTGAAATTGAGTGTTTTGAAAAGCGGAAATCGGTTTGCCAAATTGTCTTCTTTCTTTTACATATTGAATAGTTTCATCAATTGCACCTTGAGAAATGCCAAGAGCTTGAGCAGCAATACCAATACGCCCTCCATCGAGAGTCTGCATAGCTATTTTGAAGCCTTTACCTTCCTGACCTAAAAGATTATCTAAAGGAACTTTTACATTTTCAAAAATCAATTCACAGGTAGCAGAACCTCTAATACCGAGCTTTAATTCTTTTTTTCCAATGCTGAAGCCGGGCATATCTTTTTCCAAAATAAATGCGGAAATACCTCTTGTACCTGCACTTTTATCTGTCATGGCCATTATTACATAAATATCTGCATAACCTGCATTAGTGATGAAAATTTTTGAGCCATTAATGAGATAATGGTTGTCTTTTTTAACAGCGACAGTTTGTTGAGCTGCTGCATCAGTTCCGGCGTTAGGTTCTGTGAGTCCAAATGCACCGAGTTTTTCACCTTTAGCAAGCGGAATCAGGTATTTTTCTTTTTGAGCAGGTGTGCCAAATTCATATATTGGTGCTGCACATAAGGATGTGTGAGCTGATACTATAACTCCTGTTGTGCCACATACTCTGGAAAGCTCTTCAACAGCCATTGCATAACAGAGGTTGTCAGCTCCTTGTCCTCCGAGCTCAACAGGGAAAGGAATCCCTAAGATGCCGTATTTTGCCATTTTTGGAATGTTTTCAACAGGAAATCTTTCTTCTTCGTCTATCAATCCTGCAATAGGTTTTACCTCATTTAATGCAAAATCCCGAAACATTTGTTGTGAAAGCTTGTGTGCTTCTGAAAGTTCAAAATTCATTATTTCCCCTTTTTAAGATATATTAAGCTATTTCTTGATTTTGTTTAAATCTTTGTTTTTCTTTTGGAACTACGCAAGTGCCGACTGCTCGACAGACAATGATAGGTTCAGCAATTAATTCTGCGGCAGAATCACTTACATTAGGGCAAGACTGGATTACTTTACGAGCTTCAAAAGACATTTTGCGTGAAGAATTACCAACTTTAACAATTTCACCAATAGCTTCAATATAATCTCCGGCATAAACAGGTGCGAGAAACTCAGTTTTTTCATATCCTGCAAAGAGGCCTTCGTCTCCGTCATTTCTGATTAAAAGTTCTGTAGCTACATCACCAAACAATTGTAACATCTTAGCTCCGTCAACCAGGTTTCCGCCGTAATGGGCATCAGCCTGACTCATTCTTACTCTGATTATTGCTTTTTTCATGTTTCGCTCCAAATATTTTTTATTTTTATAAATAACATTTCTTGTGCCATAGTTTGATTTTCTTGTAAATTGATGTTATATATTAAGATAATGCGTAATTGCTTGTGTGTTGTATTGAACATGTTTAAGTTGAAGCTGTGCAAAATAGTATATCTGTTCAGTTTTGCTCAAAATAAAAAATAAAAAACTTGACAAAAAATTTCACAAAACAAAAATTTGCAAAAAACAATAAAGGGAGTTGAAATGAATTTATCAAAGGTTGTCTATGTTGATGAAGAAAAGTGCGTAAACTGTCATCAGTGTATTGCTGTATGTCCGGTAAGCTTATGTAATAACGGAAGTCTTGATTTCGTAACGATTAATGATAATTTATGTATAGGTTGCGGAAGGTGTGTTGATGCTTGCAGACACGATGCCAGATTTTTAGTTGATGACTCACAGAGAGCGTTTGAGGATTTGAAAAGAGGAGTCAAGGCAATAGCTGTAGTTGCTCCTACCATTGCCGTTTCTTTTCCTGATAACGAATTAAAGATTAATACTTTCTTGAGAAATTTAGGAGTTGAAGCTGTGTTTGATGTAAGTTTTGGTGCAGAACTTACAATTAAATCATATCTAGAATTCGTAAAGACAAAAAAACCAAAATTGGTAATTGCTCAACCTTGTCCGGCAATTGTTTCTTATATAGAGATTTATAAGCCCGAATTACTCCCTTATTTAGCTCCGGCAGACAGTCCGATGCTTCATACAATAAAAATGGTTAAAGAATTTTATCCTCAATACAAAAATCATAAAGTAATTATTATTTCTCCATGCGTAGCGAAAAAACGAGAATTCGTAGAAACGACACAGGGAGATTACAATCTGACCATCTATAGGCTAGAGCAGTATATAGAAAAAAACAGAATTAACATAAACAGTTTAAGAGAAACCGAATATGACAGTCCACCGGCTGAAAGAGCTGTGGGCTTTTCAGCTCCGGGTGGTTTACTCTTAACTGCTATCAGAGAAGTGCCGGGCATATTTCCGGATGTAAGAAAAATTGAAGGTGAAATGATTTATGAATATCTCGATGGATTGTATGAGCAACTTGAAAAGAGACACTCACCATTAATCATCGATTGTCTTAATTGTGAAAAAGGTTGTAATGGCGGACCCGGCACAAGCAATGATAAAAAGCATTTGGATGAACTAGAGTATTATACTAAAAAAAGAATGCAAAAACAAATTGATAAATATAATAAATTAAGTGAAGAAGAAAAAGATATTTTAAGTAAAAATATTGAAAAATACTGGAAAACCGGACTTTATGATCGTAAATATGTTAATCTTAAAAGTAATAATAATCTTAGACAACCCAACGACCAACAACTTAAAGAGATTTATATTAAAATGAATAAAACAAGACCAGAGGACTTTAAACACTGTTCTAGTTGTGGTTATAATGATTGTGAGACAATGGCGATTGCTATTT
>CAZJNG010000137.1:0-6853 GCA_964547265.1 uncultured Candidatus Cloacimonadota bacterium
CTTACGAATTAATTCTTAAAAACATAAATAATATATTTGGTACGAATAATTTTTTGGCAATATGCAAGTTTTGCTCACCCTACAAGACGGCTCGTCTCGGCAGTTTTTTGAGTATGAATCGCAAATGTTAATTTCTTGATTTACAACAGATTATAATTTTTTTTGTAATGACATGACCGGACGAGCCGTCCGGTTTCCATTTCGATTATGAAACATCGCAAGACAGGTATAGTTACCTGTCTTACAATCTAATATTCATTATTTCATTAAGATCATTTTTCTGGTTGCAGTATATGACCCTGATTTCATTCTGTAGAAATATAGACCACTACCAACATTTCTTCCTGAATCATCTTGACCTTGCCAAGCTACTTTATAATTCCCTTTAGGATAGTTCTCGTTTACAAGAGTTTTAACTCTTTGTCCTTTACTGTTAAAGATTTCAATGCTCACAAGACCTTCATTAGCTACTGTAAAATTGATTGAGGTTTCAGGATTAAACGGATTAGGATAATTAGCATTTAATCTATTACCGGTAAGACTTACAGTTAAATCACTTTCAGAAGTTGTATTGCCTACCCATACATCATCCAGTTTAATATAAAACATATCTGTAACATTATAATGTCTGAAAGCTATATATATAGTTTGACCTTCATAAGCTGACAAATTAACTGTTCTTTCTATCCAGTTTCCACTACTAAGTGTTTCATTAAAAATATTAGTAAAACTACTCAGCTGAGTGTCTGTATTTGAAATCATTACTGCATAATGTTCTTGAGGCCAGGAAGGATCTTGAGCTGCAACGAAATATCTTAAATACATGTAATCATTAGCATCTGTAGAGGGCAATTGAATAGCAGGAGTGATAAGCCAGTTGTCAGGAGTTAATACTCCGATATTATTAATAAATGAAGCACTTGCTGCACATTTACTTCCGGTGTGAGCAGCTCCTGTTTCTATATATTGTTCCCAAAAAAAACCATCTCCGTCATTATCAAGAATAGTCCAGTTTGCAGGAGGAAAACTTATTCCTTCAAACCCTTCAAACCATGGGAAATTAACTATAGCAGCGCTGTTTACATTAACATTAACAGATACAGGCAAGGACTCTCCTTCATCATAAACTGCAGTGACTAAATAAGTATATTGCCCATCTAATACATTAGAATCAGTATAAGATAAACTTGTAATAAGGGTTGCATTTAATAGCGTTTCTCCTCTATAAACTTTATATCCGAGCAGAGTTCTATTTGATTTTTCAGGCTTACGCTTTGAAGTGCCTGAACCGGATAAACTCCAAACTATGTTAGAATCTGTATTATTAGTAATCACTGATTCTATAACTTCCGGATTAAGTTCAGCATCTTTTGAGCTAAATACTAAAGCACCGTTTGGTGTTTCAGCTAGTCCTTTAATCATCCAGTTATATGTAAATTGAGCATTAAGAGAAGATAATGTTGTCCATTCTTCTCCAAAATACATTAGATTTCCAAAACCATTAACAACCGGACCTTCATCACAACCTGCAGGATAGCCTCCATTTGTACTTACGAGATAACCTATCCATATTTCTTGATTTGAAGGAATGTTAATCGGGTTTGTTAAATCAACAATCATCCATTGTTCAGCAGGTGCAGTTCCTACTGCTTGTTCTAGTACTAATGTGCCGGGGTTATAAGGACTTGCGGAACCTCCTGTCCATACTTTCAAAGTAAATTGTGCTGATGCATAAGCAGGCATAAATGCTACTTGTGTTAGTTGAGCACCTGCAACTCCGAAATTCTCTAATTGAGCAGAACTAAATCTTTGGGCAACCATAAACTCTATGGTACCACCTGTTCCGATCGAGTCTAAATATTCATCAGCTTGGGCATGAGTAAACCAAGTTCCTTCATTATTATTGCCTGCAGGAGTATTCCAGTTTAAATCTACATTGCTGCCAGATACATGAGCAGTTAAGTTTCTTGGCGGATTCAACTCAGTTGTATTTCTTTGTTCAGAACTGTAATCTGTTGTGATCTCAACTATTCCTTCTTGGTCAGCAACATTACTTGAAGCTTTACTAGTCTGTTGAGCTGTTTTGTTCAACAAATTAAAGTTGTCATTTACATTAAATTGTACATTTTGATTACTTTTCGCATCGACATACTTACCGGTACCAAATAAAGATACAATCATCATAATCCAAGTAAAAAACATAATTTTTTTCAAAATCACCTCCTAATAAAAAAATATAATATTGATATACATTCCTAATCTTATGAATGATTGAGGACATATATAATTCTTGTAACACATAAACCATGTAATCATAATTTGTCAATGATTTTTTCTTTAGAAAATGCTGAATAACTAACTAATGTCAAGCAATCTCTCTATCTTTATAGAAATCAAAAAATTATAACAAATATAAAAAAATCCCTTTGAGTCAAAGGGATTTGTTAAATTTTATTGTACTCGGGAAAACTAATCTCCCAAGGTAGCTACCATTACAGCTTTAATTGTATGCATTCTATTTTCTGCTTCGTCAAAAACTACAGACTGTTTGCTTTCAAAAACTTCTTCTGTAACTTCCATTTCAGGCAATCCAAATTTTTCATAAATCTGACGACCTATCTTAGTCTCTAGATTATGAAATGCAGGTAAACAATGCATGAAAATAGTCTCATCTTTTCCGGTAAGGTTCATCATTTCTTTATTTACCTGATATGGTTTTAATAAGGCAATTCTTTCTTCCCATACATGGTCAGGTTCACCCATTGACACCCATACATCAGTATAAATAACATCTGCACCTTTTACACCTTCAGCAACATTGTCTGTAAAAGTAATCTTGCCTTTATTTTCAGCAGCAATTTCACGACACTTCTTTGTAAGGTTTTCTTCAGGGAATAAGGTATTAGGTGCTACAATTCTAAAATCCATACCCATTTTAGCTGCACCAATCATTAATGCATTAGCCATATTATTACGACCATCTCCAGTATATGCAAAAACAATCTCATTAAGAGGTTTATTGATATGTTCCATAATAGTTAAGAAATCAGCTAAGATTTGAGTAGGATGATCTTCATTTGTTAAACCATTCCACACCGGAACACCAGCATATTCAGCTAAAGTTTCAACAATCTCTTGTGAAAAACCACGATATTCAATGCCGTCATACATACGACCTAAAACTCTTGCCGTATCCTTTACTGATTCTTTTGAGCCAAATTGTGAACCTGAAGGCCCTAAATAAGTAACATGAGCACCTTGATCTAAAGATGCTACTTCAAAAGCACAACGAGTTCTGGTTGAATCTTTTTCAAATATTAAAGCAATATTTTTACCTTTAAGTCTTTGTTGTTCATATCCTGCATATTTTGCTTTTTTAAGGTCAGCAGACAGTTCCAATAAAAATTTAATTTCCTGTGTAGTGAAATCAAGTAAGGTAAGGAAATGACGATTTCTAAGATTAAAAGCCATGTTAATGCTCCTTTAAATTTATTTTTCTCAATTAAAAAAAGAACTGTTTTTTTTGCAAGTGTTTTTTTGAAAAAGAAGATAAATTGGTTTCATGTATTGCTTTAATGAGTTAAAACTCTTTTTGATAAATCTTTAATTAATAACATAATCAATAATTATAAACAGATTTTGATGCTTTTACAGATATTTTTTAAATGACATAACTTTAATAGAGACTGTCTAGAAACGATTAAAATCTTAACAATATTTTTAAGAAGCTATCCAAAAATTATTATTGTGCAAACACCCTTGTTTGTGCTTAAAAGAGTAAGTTATTTATATTCAGTTAGTTAGAAATAAATAAGCAAGGGTGTTTGTTGAACAATTCTGTATTTTGAGACGCCTATTAATAACCAATGTAAATTAGTTTTTTCTTCTCCATTAATGAGCGTCCGGATAAGTCTTTAACTTTAATTAAACATGGATATACACCCGGAGCTAATTTTTTGTTGCTGTCATCATTACCATTCCATAAAAATGAATAATCTCCTGATGTAATTGTATTGTCAGCCAGAACTTTTACCTTCCGACCTTTAAGGTCAAAAATCAAGATTTCAGTCTTAACTTTTTGAGCAGGAACTCTTACACTAATAATACAATGTTCATTTTTGTATGGCGAAAAGGGATTGTTTTCAATAATAAAACTATCGACAGATGGTACGATATTCATTTGTACACTATTTATTCTGCCAGGAGTAGAAGTGTTTAAAGAGGGAGTCCAGTTCTGTGAGTCGGGTGTTAAAACTGTAGAAATTCGTTCAGTAGAAACTCCTTTTTCAAAAGACCAATCACCATAATAAGAAAACTTTTCATAGACATTGTTATCGTAATCTAATAAAATAAAGGACTCTCCTGAATTATTAAGGTTTTTTAAGCCTTTGAAAATCGGGACATTTTCGTGTATATTGTAATTCTCCCGCATAAATATGCTATCGTTTCTAGTAGCAGTTAGTAGTGCAAAACTTCCATTCCAAGAGGGTATGTGGATAGAATCATTATCAGCAAAAAATTTTAAACCTTTTGTATAATCTGTTTGCCTTTTTTGATAAAATTCGATCCATTCGGGTTCTCCTGAATTAGGGTTAAACATTATTTCATTAATTACAACAGGCTCATCATTTTTTAGATAGCTGACAATAAGTTCTGCCTCGGGAAGCAGATGAACATCTGTCATTATATCATATTTATAAAAATGATATCCTGATGATTTGGGTATATTGCTGTAAAAAACAAGTTCAAGCTCTTCAAAGACAGTGAAATCTATACACTCAATAACAGAAAAAATATTATCTGATTCAGCTTTATGACTTAACCTTAAAGTCGCATTAATCTCATCTTGCATTCCTGTATTTAAAAGTTTAACCGCGTGTAAAAGCTGATTGTCTTCTATATTAAGTTTTATACCCTCAATAATTACTTTGATATTCTCCGGTAATACACTATTAACTTGTAATGGAGTAGAACCTCTTTCATTTACAGAATAATGCCATTCATAATTATTGTCATCATAAGGATTTTTTCTTTCCAGTGAAATCCCTCGCATTGAATAATGCCCGACATAAGAAATACTGTCAACCTTGACCTGTTCATGTAAGAATAACTCGATAGTTTCTGTTGTATTGTTTAAGATTGCCCATGTAGAAGGCTGAACAAGTTTTTTAGGATTTAGTTCAGGGAACTTTTCTAAAAGCATTTCTTGATTTTGTGTTACTATTAAATAATCATGAGCAGGTATGCCGGCAGTAAAAAAGGCTTTTCCACCTGCGGCATCTTGTATAAAGGCATTATTTATCTGAAAAAATTCATCAGTGCGATTATAAAACTCTATCCATTCCGGTTCATCTGATAAAGGTTGAAATTGAACTTCGTTGATTATTAAAGGATTAACTCCATGAAAAAAGGCTATTTCCATTAAATTATTGGAGTTATCAACATCTTGTGCATAACTTATTTCGGTTATAATTGTGTTAAGTGAATTTAATGAAATATTTAACACTATATCATATAAAGCTATTCGATTGTTAAACAGTAGATTAACTGCATTTAAAAAAATGAATTCCTGATTGTGAATTATACTCATTTTAACATCTAAATTACTCACAGGTGATGTGGATAAGTCGTGGATAATAATTTGAAGAGTACAATTATCTTCATGAATTGATAAATTTAAATCCTTTATTTCCAAATCATAATAAGAAAAATTTGCTTGTTTAGGGCTTGGATATTGAGCAGCTTGCCAGTTAGATATTTGATTAGTGTCATATCCGTTAGGAAATCTAGCGAGTGTATAGCCGGGAGTGACAGTAGATACAAAAGAAATTCCGGGGTTATGAGTATCATCAGGTAAGTTATTTGAATTTGGAGAATCATATAACAATGTGTCTGTGTAACTACTGTCAGCAGAAACTAATCTTACTCCGTCAGTAGCAGAACCTCCATTTTGTAAATCTAAATTTGCAATAAAGTCAGCAAACTCAATATCATATTCGCCAACAATAATATACTCGCCGGGTTGAATTATTATATCAGGAAAGGTAAAGTCAACTTTAAAAAAACTACCTGCAGTCTGAATAGTCCAGTTGAGTAATGAGTATGGATATGGACTTGGATTATAAATTTCTATCCATTCTTTACCTGCATCAGCTCCGACAGGATCGTACATAACCTCATTAATTAAAGGCATGTCATAAGCATAGCATAATATGTAGCCGGATATAAACAAGCATGATATTAAATATTTTAACTTTGAAAAAATATTCCAATTCATCCTTCGCCTCCAAAAGCGAGAAAATGGTGGGTGATACGGGACTCGAACCTGTGACCCCTACCATGTCAAGGTAGTACTCTAACCAACTGAGCTAATCACCCACGAGATCATTTTTTATTAAAGCTTTTTATTTGTCAAGAAAAAAGAGTGATTTATTTAAAATTGTCTTGACAGTAACAGTAATAAACACAAAAATGTTTAATGGAGGCATTAATGAAGAAATTAATACTTAATATAATATTTTTATCGTTTATAGTTTGTCTATGTACTGAAGAGTTTACAATTTTTTATTTTGAAAATATTCCTTACGAATATCGTGAAAATAATAAAGCCAAAGGCATAAATGTAGATATATTAAGCAAAATATTTGAGGCAACAGATATTGAATTTAAATTTATTTTTGCCAAAAGCAAAGATGATGCTATAAATCAAGTAAAAACAGGAAAAGCAGATGCTATCATTTCGCTTATAAAAACTCAAGAAGGTGAAGATTTTTTGCTATTTCCTGAGAAAAGCTTTTCAAAAAAGAGAATCGTAATCTTTGCAAAAGAAGATTATAGAAAAGATATTAAAGAG
>CAZJNG010000138.1:0-6802 GCA_964547265.1 uncultured Candidatus Cloacimonadota bacterium
AAAGAACCAGAGAAATTGGTATCAGGTTAGCAGTAGGTGCTAGACAAGTAGATATCCTTATTCAATTTTTAGTTCAAACTGTAGTAATCACCTTTGTTGGAGGTGTGTTTGGAGTTGGAATAGCAATGCTGATTCTGGATAAGGTAGGAGAGTTTTTAAAGATTTCTACAAAGCTTGATGTTTCAATGATCTTTGTTGCCTTGACTGTATCTGTATTTGTTGGATTATTCTTTGGTATTTACCCTGCCGTCAAAGCAAGTAAGCTAGACCCGGTACAAGCATTAAGATATGAATAAAAAGCTACACAAGATATCAAGAAAACTAGTAAGATTCGCTAAAGATTTTTACATTATCTTTGACCAGGAACGCATCTTAAGAGAAGCCTCTTCGCTTACTTTTGTGACTGTATTAGGTTTTGTGCCTTTTATACTGTTTTTACTGACATTTTTACCTGATGCTCCACCATTAAATCTTGGAGAACAGTTTAAAAACATTCTCTTATCAATAATGCTTCCGGAGTCAGCAGAGCTTTTTCATGAGTTCATTGATGATTTGTTTAATCATACAGTTACTCTAAATATTTTTAACATTATCATGCTTGCTATAACTTCGTTTTCGTTATTCAATTCGATAAATACTTCTTTTGACCGCATTCTTAAGATACATATCAAACCAAAACAATCAAAACCGGGAACACTTTTAAAGTTGTTTGGGACTATTGTTCTTGGTTTCTTTATCTTTACTATATTATTGTCAACTTCATCAATGCCGTATATACAGGATTTATTTCACTCAAGGTGGGTTAAACAGATATTTACTTTTCTTTTACCTCTATTAATGTGGTTTACTTTAATTGTATTAGCTTTTTACTTTTTACCTACTGCTAAAATCAGAGGTAAAAGCGTTTTTATTAGTGCTTCGATTTCAGCGTTTGTTTGGTTTTTAACAAAATTGTCCTTTGACTATTATATTGGAAATCTGACCAGAATGAAACAACTTTACGGCATTATCTCATCATTTCCAATCTTCTTGTTTTGGATATATTTAAACTGGATATTCATCTTGTCAGGGGTAATTATCATTGCTTTGTTAAATGATTTCCATAAAAATAAAAAAGAGTTTCAGGTTGTAGCTCAGATACAGTTTTCTGTAAATAAAAAGGTTACAAGAGATTACGAAAGAGAACTTGTCTTTGACAAGGATGATGAAAAACAATTCAGAAGATTTCTTGCTGACTTGTTAATTAAAAAAAATGAAAAGAGGAATAAATGAAAAAAGCTTTAATCAGTGTATCAGATAAAACAGGCATCGTCGATTTTGCCTTAAAACTTATAAAATCAGATTATGAAATACTTTCCACAGGTGGCACATATAGTTTGTTAAAAGAGCATAAGATACCTGTAACTCAGGTATCTGAGATTACAGGCTTTCCTGAAATAATGGATGGCAGAGTTAAGACGCTTCATCCAAAGATTCATGGGGGTATATTGTGTATCCGAGACGATGAAAATCATTTAGCTCAAGCCGAAGAACATAAGATAAATCTAATTGATATGTTGGTCATAAATCTATATCCATTTAAAAAAACAGTTGAAAATCCTGACAGCACACATGAAGATATTATAGAAAACATTGATATAGGCGGACCTTCTATGTTGAGAGCCGGTGCAAAGAACTATAAATATGTCACCGTCTTGACAGACCCTGATGACTATGAGTCAGTTTTAAATGAGATTGCAAAAACCGGTAATACAGGTATTGATACAAGATTCAGATTGGCACAAAAAGTCTTTACTCTAACAGCGGAATATGACACATTTATAGCTAATACGCTGAAAAATCATAGAGATAATCTGAGTATTAATTTACCCAAAAAGCAGTCGTTACGATACGGAGAAAACCCGCATCAGTCAGCATCTTATTTTCAGCATGAAACTGATATTATAGAAAAACTTCACGGTAAAGAATTATCCTATAATAATTTACTTGATATAGACGCAGCCCTGAAGCAAATTATGAAATTTAAAAGCAATACAGTCGCAATTCTAAAACATTTAAATCCTTGTGGAGTTGCTTCTGATAATGATATTTGTTTAGCCTATGATAAAGCTTTTGCTACTGACACTGTTTCTCCTTTTGGTGGGATAGTTGTCACAAATGCTAAGGTGAGTTTAAATTTTGTGGAGAAGATTAACAAGGTTTTTACCGAAATTTTAATCGCTCCTGATTTCGAGGATGATGCTCTGCAAAAACTAAAAAAGAAAAAAGACCGAAGAATAATTAAATATAATCAAGATAAATTACATTTACTTAAGAATCACTTACAAATACAAGCCTGCCTTAATGGTTATTTAACACAAGACCCTGATTCACAAGAAGATATTATAGACGATTGGGTATGTCCTACAAAGATTAAACCGACTGACAGTATGATGTCAGAATTCATTTTTGCCTGGAATGTGGTTAAGATGTTAAAATCAAACGCTATTTGCATTACTAAAAACTCTCAAACACTTGGTATGGGTATAGGGCAGACTAGCAGAATTGACTCTATGAATATAGCAATAAATAAAGCAAAAGAAAGCTTTGACTTAACTAATGCAGTATGTGCATCTGACGGTTTTTTCCCCTTTAGAGATTCGATAGACAGTCTGCATAAAGCCGGTGTCAGGTATGTAATCCAACCCGGAGGTTCAAAAGCAGATAATGAAGTTATTACAGCTTGTGATGAACACTCTATCTGTATGATACTAACAGGTAAAAGGCATTTCAGGCATTAAAATATGCAAAAGATAAATATAATTGGAGCCGGTTTAGCCGGTTGTGAGCTTGCTTTACATTTAGCAGATTTCGGATATGATATAAATTTGTATGAGATGAGGCCTGAGGTCTCAACTCCTGCACATAAAACAAATCTTTTTGCTGAACTTGTCTGTTCAAACTCATTAAAATCAAATCTGATTTCTACTTCATCAGGTTTATTAAAAGCAGAGATGGAACTTTTAAACTGTCAATTACTTAAAATAGCAAGAGATTGTAGTGTCCCTGCCGGAAATGCTTTAGCTGTTGACAGAGATAATTTTTCGGCACAAGTCACTCAAATAATCAAAAATCACCCTAATATAAGTATAATTAATCAGGAGTTTCATAATTTTACAGATGATTTGACCGTATTAGCCACAGGACCTCTGAGTTCAGATAAATTAATCAATTCTTTGTCTAAAGTCATAGGAGAAGAGTATTTATATTTTTTTGATGCGATAGCTCCTGTCGTTAGCAAGGACTCAATCAATATAGATATAGCCTTTAGTAAAACCAGGTATGACAAAGGTGAAGCTGATTATATTAATTGTCCTTTTAGTAAAGAAGAGTATTATCGCTTTGTTGATGCCTTGCTTGAAGGTGAAAAGTACCAGGCAAAAGAGTTTGAAAATGAGTATTTTAAGGATATTAAGTTTAAGTATTATGAAAATTGTATGCCTATTGAAGAGTTAGCACACAGGGGAAAAGACACCTTGCGGTATGGAGTAATGAGACCTGTAGGACTGGAAAATCCGGTTGACGGGAAAAAGCCATTTGCAGTTATCCAGTTAAGGATTGAAAACGCCAATAAAACTGCCTATAATCTGGTAGGATGTCAAACAATGTTAAAGCAAAAGTCTCAACAAACAGCTTTTCGCCTTATTCCCGGACTAGAAAATGCTGAAATCCTAAGATATGGTGCAATCCATCGAAATACATATCTCAACAGTCCACAGTTGTGCAACCCAAATCTTTCGCTTAAAAACAAGCCTAATATCTATCTTACAGGACAATTATCCGGTGTAGAAGGCTATACAGAATCAATCTTTAGCGGATTATTACTAGCAAAGATTATACATCATTGGCTATTTCATAAAACAGACCTGCCTATGCTACCTGAAACTACTATCAGTGGACAACTTTGGAGACACCTAATACAGGGTAATACTAATGATAAAAAAAACTTTGTGCCTATGAATGCAAACTTTGGACTACTCCCTGAAGTCTTTCAAGCAAAGAAAAACAAACAAGAGAAAAAAGAGCTACTTGCTACAAGAGCAATTAATGATTTGAGAGAGTATTTACTCAAACTCAATAGCATCACACCGTAGCAAAGAAGGCTTATTTATTGTTTATTTTACACTGATTTCGCAGTTTAAGCGGGTTGCTTTTTTATTTTTTACAAGATTGCAGAGACACTCCGACTGAAAATCTCTACAGAAAAAAAATAATCTTCGCACGAGAGAAAAACTTCTTGCACTCTTAGTGGATAAACCTTTTCAGCTTGACAATAAATATTAATCATAATATTATGACACAAAAGGAGTTGTTATGGATAAGATAAAGAGAATACCTTATGGAAAATCAGATTTTGAAACAGTAAATAAACAAAATGATTATTATGTAGATAAAACATCGTTTATCCCTGAAATAGAAAAAATCCCTTTTGTCTTTCTGATAAGGCCTCGTCGATTTGGCAAATCGCTTTTTCTTAGTACATTGCATGCTTATTATGACATTCAGTATAAAGACCGTTTTGAAGAGCTTTTTAGGGATACCCGGATACTTGAAAACCCTACAGAAGAAAGAGCTAAATATCTGGTGATGTATTTTAATTTTTCAGCTATATTGAAAGAAAAGGATAAAGTTCAAGAGGATTTCAACAATTACTGCTTGATTGTAATAGATAAGTTTTTATATAAATATAAAGATTATATTCCGCAAAGACTTATCGATAAAGCCAATAAAGAAATAACAGCTCATCAAAAATTACATATCATTGCTAATGAACTTTCTGAAGAAGAATACAAAATCTATCTCTTGATAGACGAGTATGATAACTTTACTAATACTCTGCTCACAGACTTTGGCGAAGGCGATTATAAGAAAATAACTCGTCAGGCAGGATATTTCAAACAGTTTTTTACTAACCTGAAATTACTGACATCCGGTATTGGTTCCGGCTTAGCCAGGATGTTTATCACCGGCGTATCACCTGTGACGATGGATGATGTAACCAGTGGGTTTAATATTGGAACTAACATATCTACTAATCCAATTTTTAATAGCCTTTTAGGCTTTACAGAAAAAGATGTTCACGAGATACTGGATTATTATATATCTGTTGGTGAATTAAAAATTGATAAAGAGGAAGCTCTTACTGTTATAAAAAAATGGTATAATAATTATATTTTCTCAGCTGAAAGTTCAGAAAGTCTTAGTAATACAGATGCAATCCTTTATTTTGTATATAATGCTATATCTGTACAAAAAATACCTTCTAATCTCATTGACGATAACCTACGGATGGATTATGGAAAACTGCAATACCTCATTCTTAAAGATAAAGAACTTAACGGCAATTTCAGTAAGTTAAGTGAAATAATAAGGGATGGCGGTATAGAATCAAGCATAAAACTGAGTTTTCCTTTTGACAAAATAACACATAAAGAGAATTTCATCTCATTGTTATACTTTTTTGGTTTACTTACTTATTCCAAGCGACCGGTCATTAGCTTCCCTTTTCTATGTATCCCAAATGAAACTATCAAGCAAATGATATTTGAATATATAAGAACTTCATTTGAAACAGCTTTTGATTTTTCTATGGATATATATGAGCTTCAACTTTTAGTAAGAGATATGGCTTTTAAAGGCACTTTTAAACCTGCTTTTGAGTTTATCGAAAATGAAATTAAAAAACAAAGTTCATTAAGAGATTTTATTGATGGTGAATCGTTTGTAAAAGCATTTTACTTGTCATTTTTAAATATTTATGATTTCTTTATCTCTGCCTCAGAAGAAGAGATGAATAAAGGCTATGCTGACCTGATAATGAAGCCTTTCTATATCAAATATAAAGATATAAAATTTGCCTACCTGATTGAACTCAAATATATTAAAAGAAGCATAACAGATAATGATTTACAAAAAGCAGTACAAGAAAAAATAGCAAAAGCTAAAAAACAACTCGCTAAATACTCAGAAGATGACTATGCTTGTAAAATGCTGGGACTACCACCTTATTCTAAGGTCTCACTCAAAAAAGTTATTATTGTTTTTCACGGATGGGAACTGGCTTATTGTGAGGAGATTGAGTAATAGCTTATTTTGTTCAATAGAGTAGAAAGCAATATTATTTACTAATCCTCACAGGTTCAGACCGTAAAAGATGTAATCTAACTGTAGTTCCGTGTGTATCCGGATGTTTATCAATATGTTTACTAATAATTTCAATCTTGCCGTTATAATACTTTATATATTTGTGAATCAGTTTCATACTTAAACCAAAGCCTGATTCTCCTAGAGTGCCTTTTGTAATATCTATACATTTTCCTGATAAAAGGGCTTTGAGGTTTTTGCTTTTGATTCCGATACCTTTATCGATGATGTCAATAATTACCCATTCATGGGATTTTGTAATTTTTATATATATAGTAGAATTTTCAAAAGAATATTTTATCGAGTTTGATATCAGATTATTAATTATACAGTCTTGAAAGGAAATAGGTTCCACTCTGACGAATAAATCACTAATATCAGTGTCAGACTCAATTACAAAATTAATATTTTTAGCATCTGCGATATTATGAAAAATAATTTTTGCCTGTTCAATAATATTATTAAGAGAAATATTCTTTAGTTCTACATTTAATTTACCTGATTCGATTGACAGCAATTCTTTAACATGAGATATTGTATTTAAAATTGAATTGGTCATTGTTTGAATTGACTTAAAATGATTTTCAATTTCAGAATCAAATTTTTTAGAGGAAATAAG
>CAZJNG010000139.1:0-6794 GCA_964547265.1 uncultured Candidatus Cloacimonadota bacterium
AGTGCTGCTGTGGCTGATTTTACCCCTGAAACTCCTGCAAAGCACAAAATAAAAAAAACAGACCTAGATGATTTATCCGTAAAGCTTTCCAGGACAAAGGATATACTTGCTCATATAGCAAAAAATAAAAATACAGAACAGAAAATAATTGGCTTTGCTGCAGAAACAAATAATATCAACGAATATGCCTTAAAGAAACTCGAATCAAAAAAACTTGATATGATAGTAGCTAATCATCTGGAAACTGCATCAAAAACAGATACAGAAGTTACAATCATCAGTAAAAGTTTTTCCGATACACATACAGGCGATAAGCACTTAATAGCCAATATAATACTGGACTATATTTCAAAATGTTAAAACTACCTGATACATATCTCATTTTTGGTGCAAATTCTGCTATCGCAATAGATACTATCGAAAGACTATTGCCTGAATGTAAAAGATTAATCCTTGTTTACCATAAAAACAAAGACCTGCTTGATGAGTTATTTAAAAAGTACTCTCAGGGAAAACTTCCTTTAATTGAGTTTATTTCAACTGATATAACTAACTATCAAGAACTTAAAGAAAAATTTAAAGATATTATCATAAATACCTCTTTTTCTGCAGTGTATTATTCTTCTGTTAGGAGTTATGACTTTAAACCTTTGTTAGATACAGATTTAAATATCAGTAAACAAATCATTGATGTCAATCTGTATGGAGCAATTCATTTCTTAAAGATTGTCTTATCTTACAGTAGAAAAGTACCTCATAGCAGAATTATCCTATTAGGATCAAATATTTCAAAAAATGGTTTAAAGAATGGCTCTGTTTATGCCTCTACCAAAGCAGCAGTAGCTAATCTGGTTAAATCAGTTGCACAGGAAGAGGGACAAAATAATGTATTAATTAATACTGTTTCACCGGGACCTGTTGAAACGATAAGTACTAGTTTTTCAGAAGAATATCAAAACTTTAGAAATGAATACTTTAAATCCAAAAAAGCACAAACCTCTTTGAATAGATTAGCAACTGCTCAGGATATTAGTGAACTTATACTGTTTTTATCTTCATTAAACAATAAACACATAACAGGTGAAGAAATCTTTATTACCGGAGGTGAAAAATAAAACATTTTATTATATTATTAATAGTTGGCATAATGAGTGTTAATTCTCTTTTCACACAAGCCTTTAGTGACGGAGAAACACTTACTTTTGATATAAAATATGGTATTGTCTCAGCCGGAGAGGCAGTTTTGTCAATAAACAAAATTAGTGCTGATGAAGAAACTGAACATGGAACTGTTGACCCATTTGCTCAACAAAAAAGATGGCAGATTGTTTCAACAGCCAGAACTAATTCCTTTTTTGATAAAGTTTTTAAGGTTCGGGACAAAATTGAATCTATTGCTACTTTAGACAGCCTTTATTCTTTAAGATTTGAAAAGAGAATGCAAGAAGGCAGATACAGACAACACCGTATTCATCAAAATTACCCTGATATAAATATGTCAATGTACACTCGTCACAGTAGGTCACAAAACAAATATATTAATGAAAGAATGGATATACCGGATAAGACATTTGATTTACTCTCAGCCTTTTATAAGGTACGAACTATGGACTTAATTCCCGGAGAAACTTACGAAATTAACATTACCACAGACGGTACTAACTACGAAGCTTTAATAATTGTACACAGAATTGAAACCATTGATACTATTTTTAGTAATAGAACCGAATGCCTGGTTATTGAACCGGCACTTCAAGGTGAATCCCTCTTTAAACAGACAGGTGAAATCTTTATTTGGCTTACCAATGATGAGTATAAAATACCTGTTTTAATGCAAAGCAAGGTTATCTTTGGAAACTTTAGAGCAATTTTATCAAAAGCGGAGAATACAAACAGATTATGAATAAAAACTTATTATCTAAACAAGCCTATCACTACGAACTCCCACAAGAACTTATTGCACAATACCCCCTTCAAAACAGAACTGAGTCAAAATTAATGCTTATTGACAAGCAAACACAGGAGATAAAGCATACCCAATTTTCAGATCTTATCAATTATCTTAAGCCTAATGATGTATTAGTTTTAAATACGACAAAGGTGATTCCTGCCAGATTGTTTGGGAAAAAAGAAAATGAAAATGGTGCTGATGTCGAAATCCTTTTAGTTACACCCAAGAGTGACCATGAATGGCTTTGTTTAGTCAGGCCGGGTAAAAAATTAAAACCTGGACATAAAGTTATTATAAATGACAGCCTTACAGCAAATATTATTTCTTATGAAGATGAAGGAATGAGATTAATAAAATTTGATTGTAAGGATGATTTTTGGACAAGTCTTGATAAAAGCGGTAATATTCCTCTTCCCCCTTATATCACGAGGCAAGCAACTAATTCTGATAAAGAAAGTTATCAAACTGTCTATGCTAAACAAAAAGGCTCTGTAGCCGCTCCAACTGCCGGATTACATTTTACACAAGACTTATTGCAACAAATTAAAGATAAAGGTATAATTATAACAGAGGTAATTTTGCATGTTGGTTTAGGCACATTCAGACCTGTAGAGTCAGATGATATAACACAACATAAAATGCATTCCGAACTCTGCGAAATCTCTCAGGAAACAGCCTCAGTAATTAATCAGGCTAAAAAAGAAAACAGGCGTATTATCTCTGTTGGCACTACAAGTACGCGTACGCTTGAGAGTTTTGCACATAATAAGTTAGTAGATCATGGCACTAAATGGACAGATATTTTTATCTATCCCGGTAAAGAACTACAAATAATTGATGCACAGATAACTAATTTTCATATGCCTGAATCTACTTTACTGATGCTGATTTCTGCTTTTGCAGGTTATGATTTAACTATGCAAGCTTACCAAACTGCTGTTGCAGAAAAATATAGATTCTTTAGTTATGGCGATGCAATGTTTATCTTTTAGACGCGATGAAAGATTTTAAACATCCCAAAATACCTATCATAAAATGTTTTGACTCAATAGATAGTACTATGTCATTATCAGAAAAAAATTTACAAAAGTATGACAAACACAGTTTAATCATAGCCTGTTCACAAGATAATGGTCGTGGTAGAAAGGGTAATAACTGGGTTTCTCCTTTGGGAGGATTGTGGTTTAACCTTAACCTAAAACATATCAGTCAACAAAAAGGCTTTACTCTTTTTTTAGGTTATTGCATCATGAAAGCTATTAATCAGCTTTTACAAACACAGGCTTTTCAAATAAAATGGCCTAATGATATATATCTAAATAATCAAAAAATTTGTGGATTGATTTGTTCACAGTTTCCCCAACATTATACTACTCTAATTGGTGTTGGCATTAATACAAATATTACTAATCCTCAATCATTAAATGAGTTAAATGCAAACTCTATTTTATTACTGACTAACAAACACATTGAAAATGAAATCTATTTATCTCAAATAATTGATACAATCTTAACTGAACTTCCCTTATTTGAGCATAAAGGTTTAAGTCACTTTTTGCTATATTATCAAGAGCATGATTATCTTCATGATAAAAACATCTGTGTAACCAACCCTAATTCAGAAATATGTGGTGTTTATCAGGGCATCAATGAAGACGGGGCATTAGTTCTTAAGCAAAGTAATGCTGAAACTTCAATCCATTATGCAGGAAGTATTTTAATTAAAGGCTGATTTACTTTCAGCGGCTATGATTTTAGGATGTTTCGCTAACATTAGGTTTAGTCTTCAAATTTTATTTGTTGCAATGTTGCAATTAGTTCTTGACATAAATAGTGAATTATATTATATTGTTATTATTAATGGAGGTGTTTATGGAAGGATATAAAGTTTCATTTGAGATTGATAATACGGTTTATAGACCTTTGTTAGATTCAGAAAAGCAAAAGCAGATAATACCTTTATTGGGTACGGATGTGCCTGCCGGTTTTCCTTCTCCCGCAAGAGATTATATTGAAGATGTATTGGATTTAAATGAGCTTATGGTCGCAAATTCAGCAGCAACTTATTTTGTTCGGGTTGAAGGCTATTCGATGTCTTTAGCAAATATTTATCCCGGAGATATTTTAGTCGTTGACAGAGCAAAAGAGGCTTCTAATAATAGTATTGTTATAGCCGTAGTAGATGGAGAATTAACTGTGAAAAGACTAAAAGTAATCAAAAATGAGTATTGGTTATACCCGGAAAACAATAACTATAAAGCTCTTAAAATTGAAGAGTGGATGGATTTTACTGTTTGGGGTGTAGTAACCTGGATTATTCATAAATCAAAATAGTAAACAATAAAACATGGAAAAGCCTTTTATTGCTGATAATTCAGTATATGCTTTAATGGACTGTAATCAGTTTTATGTCTCTTGTGAAAGGGCATTTAATCCTTTTTTAGAAAAAAAACCTGTAGGTGTTTTATCTAATAATGACGGGTGTTTAGTTGCTTTATCTCCTGAATTAAAATCTATGGGTATTACTCGGGGGATGC
Source organism: uncultured Candidatus Cloacimonadota bacterium (assembly GCA_964547265.1). Classification (GTDB taxonomy): domain Bacteria; phylum Cloacimonadota; class Cloacimonadia; order Cloacimonadales; family WRIO01; genus JALNXV01. The sequence goes on from CAZJNG010000139.1 coordinate 4,489, forward strand.
CCGGTTTTAAAGTAAGAGAACAATTACAAAAACAAAGTAAACAAGTTTTTTTATTTTCATCTAATTATGAATTATATGGTGATATGTCGTCAAGGGTAATGAAAATAGCCCGTGATATGTCTATTGATATTGAAGTATATTCTATTGATGAAGCCTTTTTATTGTTAAACGGGATTGAACCTTTTAGTACTTATGCTGAGTATGCAAAAGAGTTACGCAACAAGATAAAGCAATATACAGGCATACCTGTTTCTATAGGTATAGCTAAAACTAAAACACTGGCAAAGATAGCTAATAAACTTGCCAAGAACAGCGAAAGCGGTGTCTTTGATTTAAGTATTTATAGCCAAACAGAGATAAATAACATTCTTAAAAAAATAAAAGTTGAAGATATTTGGGGTATAGGGCGACAACATAATAAAAGGCTTAGAAAACACGGAGTCTATACTGCTTATGATTTTATAAATTGTAAACAGGAATGGGTCAAAAAAGAAATGAGTATCGTTGGAGAAAGAACTCAATTAGAGTTAAAAGGAACTCCTTGTACAGGTTTAGAAAAAGAGATACCCTCTCCAAAGAGTATTGTTTGTTCAAGGTCATTTGGGAAACCGGTAACTGAATATACAGAGCTTGCAGAGTCAATTTCCTGGTTTTGTACAAAAGCAGTTAAAAGACTTAGAAAGAAGCAATATGCAGCCAAAACGATTCATATATTTATCACAACTAATCCTTTTAAAGCAGGTAGTCAGTATGCAAATTTTATGCAGGCAAGTTTAAATAATCATTCGGCTTATACACCTGACTTTATTAAATTGGCAGTTTCTCTATTGGAAAAGATTTATAAACCGGGTTATGCTTATAAAAAGTCGGGAGTTATGTTGACTAATATGATTCCTGAAGATAGAATCTATCCTGATTTGTTTTCTAGCAGATATGGCGATGATTATCGAGATAAGGTTATGAAAGTTGTAGATGAAATTAATAAGCAATATGATAAAGAAGTAATTTTTTTTGCAAGTAATGGTGTAAAAAAAAACTGGAGTATGAAACGGGAATTGGTAAGTTCAAGGTTTACCACCAGGTGGACAGAATTGCCAATTGTTAAGGCTAAATAAAGGAGTTGTTAATGTGTGGACAATTTGCTCTCTTTGCCGGATTGAAATCAGTAGTTGATTATTATAACTTTTTGAAAAATGCTGATTTTGATATTGACGGGAGTTTATTTATCAGTGACAGAGATGATTTATATAGTTTTTATCAGAGGGATGAAGGTGTTTTTTTGAACAAAATCATAAAACCTATGGATTATGTTCCTGTGATAACAGTAGTTAATAATCAGCTTAGGTTTTTCCCGGCAAAATGGGGTTTAATACCCTTTTGGGTGAAGGATAAAAAAAAGCAAGAAGCAAATCAAATGCTTTTTAGTTATGGTGAAAATAGTTATACTGAAAAACCACAACTCTCAGACTTTCTTGATATTAGCTTTGCGTATAAAACAATTAATGCCAGGATTGAATCCATAAAAGAAAAGCCTTCTTTTAAGTATGCTTACAAACAAAGAAGATGTTTAATTCCGTTTAGAAGTTTTTACGAGAAATCAGATAATAAAACAAAATATCTGTTTACAAATAAGGAAAATAGCTTTAAAAGTTTTGCCGGGTTATATGAAGTATGGAAAAATGATGTTATTTCTTTAATGACATTTACAATTGTAACAACTGAGGCGAATAAATATGTTGCAGATGTTCATCACAGAATGCCGGTTATTCTAAATGAAGAAAAAGCAGTTAAATGGTTAGAGTATTATAATGACCTAGCTTACTTTAGTAAATGTAATGAAGGATTGTTAAAAGAGATAGTTTAAAAATTTTAAGCTGAAGTAAATGGAACCGTGACAAGCCGTCTCGTGGGGAGAGCAAAACTTGTATATTGCCAAAAAATTATTCATACCAAATATATTATTTATGTTTTTAAGAATTAATTCGTAAGATGGCTTTTTCGCTAAGAATAATCTTTTTTTTAACTGTATTTAAGGTCTCATAACCCTATACTTTAGAGCTTGTCCCGAAATTACTGTTGTGCAAACATCCTTGTTTGCACATAACATCATAAATCATTTTCAATCAATATGTTAGAAAGCAACAAGCAAGGGTGCTTGTTGAACAATTCTACATTTTGAGACAGCCTTTTTAAAGCTTGTCCTGAAATTACTGTTGTGCAAACACCCTTGTTTGCACTTAAAATCATAAACCATTTTCAATCAATATGTTAGAAAGCAACAAGCAAGGGTGCTTGTTGAACAATTC
>CAZJNG010000140.1:0-6766 GCA_964547265.1 uncultured Candidatus Cloacimonadota bacterium
ACACCTCTTCCATCAGCACGATTTTTATCAAAGAGTATTGCATGTCTTACATATTTTGCAATAAGTTCTTCTATAGCCATTTTATAATAGCGTTCATTTTCTGAATATAATTCTTCTCCTACTTTTTCAGAGGTTTCAATTAATATCTTTTCACTAAGTTCATCAATAGCATTTTGTCTTTCTTGTTTACCTTTGACTTGCATAGCATCTTTTATTGCTTGACCGTAAGTATTATCCATTGAAGTTAATATTTCTTCAGGGATTATATCAAGAATAACTTCAAGTTTTTCTTTACCTGCTTCTGCAGCAAACTCTTTTTGAGCTATGCAAAGCTTTTGAATATATTCATGACCTGTATAAATTGCATCGAGCATTTTTTGTTCTGATATCTCTTTTGCACCGGCTTCAATCATCACCACAGCTTTTTCAGTTCCGCCTACATTAAGCTCTAAAACCGAATCTTTGATTTCTTCAAAAGAAGGATTGATTATAAATTCATCATTTATAATCCCCATAGTAATGCCTGCGACCGGTCCATTGAACGGGATGTCGGAAACTGCCAAAGCGGCTGAGGCACCCATTATGCCTAAAATTGCAGGGTCATTTACACCATCATAAGCTAAAGGACTGATTACAATATGCACAGGATTTCTAAATCCTTCAGGGAATAAAGGTCTGATAACTCTATCAATTAATCTTGAAAATAAGGTAGCATTGGTTGAAGGTTTAGCTTCTCTTTTAAAGAATCCGCCGGGTATTTTGCCTGAAGCAAACATTTTTTCGATATAATCAACAGTTAGTGGGAAGAAATCGGTCATTTCTTTACCAAGTTTTCCCATTGTGGCAGTACATAATAAGACAGTCTTGCCACAGGTTAAAATTACTGCACCGTTTGCTTGTTTTGCAATTTTACCTGTCTCCATAATGATAGTTTTCCCGTTTAATTCAACGGATTTCTTAATAATGTTAAATGTGTGTTGTTGCATTTTTTCTCCTTCTTAATTGAAGCAGTGCTATAGCAATAGATTTAATTCTTCAAATAAAAAAAATTAAACTTATTGCCAAAGCTAAACTGCTTCTTAAATTGTTAACAGTTCTGCAACAGCAGAACTTTATTAGGTTTTTTGATATATAAATTTTGATTCATACAAAATTCTATATTTATTAATGTGATATTCATTTTTTAAAAGAAAGGGGGATAAATCCCCCTTTGATATTATCTTCTTAAGCCGAGCGATTTTATAATCTTACGATATCTTTCAATATCTATTTTGATAAGATAATCGAGTAAATTACGTCTTTGACCGATTAATTTTAAAAGCCCTCTTCTTGTTGAAAAATCTTTTGAGTGAACTTTTAAATGTTCAGTTAAGGCTTTAATTCTACCTGAGATTAATGCTATCTGAACTTCCGGTGAACCAGTATCTGAATCATGGAGTTTATACTCTGCCATAATCGCCTCTTTGGCTTTTTTACTGAATGCCATGTGGACTCCTTTCTAATATTTTTTCCCATTAAAATCTAATGGCTTTATTTGTAAAGTGATTTTTTCTTTTTTTTATGTTTTAATAGTATTAAACCTCCAAATATCAACACTAATAAGAAAATCACTAAAGATATTTCTTTAGAATAACTCATTATCAATTCTTGATTTGCACCAAAATAATAACCTAACAAGGCTAAAATAGTTGTCCAGATACCTGCGCCAAGCCCTGTATAAAAGATAAAATTTCTCAAATTCATCTTGGCAATGCCTGCCGGAATGGAAATTAACTGCCTTATCCCGGGAATCAAGGTGCAGATAAAAATTGAGATACTACCATACTTATTAAAATATGCTTCTGACTTTTCAATCTTTTCTGAATTTAACATTAACAGTTTTAACAATCGTGTCTCTACGAGACGATATACAACAGTCCTGCCTAGTGATCTTGCCAAAAAATAATTTGTTAAAGAGCCTATAAGACTACCAATTATACCGCTAAAGATTATTAAAAAGAAATTCATTTGACCTTGTGATGCCAGATATGCTGCCGGAGGTATTACTATTTCAGAGGGGAAAGGAATAAATGACGCCTGCACTGCCATTAAAACAATTACCCCTGTATATCCCATTTCACTAAATCTTTCTAAAAGAAATTGTATCATTTGTTCTAACATATACTATTACTATCCTCTCACTTTTTTACCAAAATGTTAAATAATGGAATTTTGTAAAGTATTTTTTTAAACTGTTTTTATGTTTACAACTTAACCCTAATAGCGAATCATGCTTATTACTCCTTATACTTACTAGAATCTTTATATCATTAACTGCTTATAATATATTACAGTGCCAAATCTATGCACTATTTACTGTATTTAACCATAATGATAAAAAAAAGAAATAGCGAGACACTATTAATTTTACTTGACAAAAACATGCCTGAAAATTTAATAAATCTTCAATGTGCAGAAGTGGTGAAATTGGTAGACACGCTAGGTTCAGGGTCTAGTGAGCGTACGCTCATAGGGGTTCAAATCCCCTCTTCTGTACCATGTTTTTATATACTTTTCGAATGGAAGATTGTCAATAAAAATAAGTCAAGAAGATGTAACTTAAACTCAGCTCTAAAAGTGTCTTTTTTCTGGATATCGTACTACAACAAAATGTCCTACAAGCCATTCAAACATCGTTATGAATTGATTTTATATCATTATTACATAGTCTTCGCTAAAATCTAATAGAAAAAAACTAAAATATCTCTTGACTTCAAATAAGTACCATAATTACGCTGTCAAAAAAAATATTGAGGTATCAGAATGAAAAAATTGATTCTAGCACTATTTATATCTTTAAGTGCTTTTATGTTAATCGCTAGCAATATTGTTGTCAGAAACTTACCTAATGGTATGAGACTGGTAACCAAAGAACGAAGCTCTGTTAATACAGTTGCATTTTATTGTTTTGTGCATACAGGTTCTATTCATGAGGATGAGTTTTTAGGTAAAGGAATCTCACATTATCTTGAACATATTGTTTCCGGAGGAACAACGGCAATAAGAACAGAAGCAGAGTATAACGACATTGAAAGAAGGATTGGTGCCAACACAAATGCCTTTACCACTTATAATATGACAGCTTATCATATCATGACTGAAGAGGCTTATGCAGACACTGCATTAATGATTCTTTCTGAACAAATGATGTATTGTAGTTTTGACCAAACTGAAGTTGACAGAGAAAAACAAGTAATTATTAAAGAAATCATTATGCGTTCTACACCTCCAATGGCAAAATTTTATCAAAGAGCTTCTGAAGTATTTAACCCGAACTCAAACTACAAATATCCTATTATCGGTTATGTTGACCAATATCAAACTTTGACCCGTGACGATCTGGTGAAATATTATGAGAAAAGATATAGACCCAATAATATGATAATTGTTGCTGTAGGTAAGTTTGATGCTGAGAATATGGCTGATAAAATAGAAAGCGTGTTTTCAGGCTTTAGCAAAGCTCCTGCAGTTGATGTTTATCTGCCGGAACAACCGGTAGCAATGGGTACTTACAGAGTTATTGATGAATTTGACATAGAACAATCCTATACGATGATCAACAGACAGATTCCCTTACATTTGCCAAAAGATTACTATGCTTTAGTTGTCGCTAGTGATATTTTGTTTGGGAAAAGAAGTTCACCGGTTTCAAAATTATTGATAGAAGATAAGCAGTTGGTAAACTTTATTTATTCTTATGCTGATTTTAATCCAATCTCAAAAACAGGTTATCTAAGAACTATGTTCGAATCAAAGAAAACTGAAGAAATTGATAAAACTCTTGATTTGCTTAATTCGCAATTAGAAGAATACACAAAGCCAAAAAAGATAACAAAGAATATGATAGACAGCGTGATTAAAAGATACGAAGCAAATAGATTCTTAAGCAATAAATCAATTGATGATGAGGCAACAGAAATTGGATATAGTATGTTTGCAACTAATACTCCTAATAGTGAAGAATTCCTAATAGAAGGAATAAAAAAAGTCACAGTTAATGATGTACAAAGAGTAATCAGAGAATATTATCTAAACAATAATATAATCTTTTGTGCAGTACCAAGAGGTCATAAAGAAAGATTGGAAAGCTTCTCTGATAATCTAGTCACACAAACTGAACTTACTAGAACCAAACTTAACAACTCCGTTCTTATTCATAAACAGAATGATGAATTACCTATCGTAAGAGGTCTATTATTCTTACCGGCTAGTATTGCTTATGAAACAGAGATTGATTCCGGAACACTTGACTTTATGGTTAATATTTTATTTACCGGCTCTAAAAAATACCCGCCCGAAAAGTTATCTGAAATGCTTGAAGAAAACAGTATTACATTAAATGCTTCAGCTAACATGCTTGGTATTTATGTTGAATTTGCTTGTCTTGCCTCAGATTTTCCTTTTTTAACTGATGTTATTTCGGATATACTGGTTAGACCGGTATTTGATCAAAATGAAATTGATTTATTAAAGAGCAAGATTTACGCTAGTACTATGAGAAGTCTTAGCAATCCGAATACTCATCATAGTGATTTTAGGAGTTCAAAAGTATATATCTCAAAAAGAGAAAAGCTTACAAATATGGAAAGTTTTGATATTATTGCCAACCTTACCAGAGATGATCTGATCAATGCATATAAAAAATATCTAACTTCAGAAGAAATCACTCTCAGTATAATTGGAGATATTAGTATCAATGATTCTAAAAAATTTGCTAATACTATTAGGTCAAAAATACCAAATAAGAAAATTGATGACTCAATGAAAATTATGCAAATGATTGTATCTGATTCTTTGTTTGTTAATACTTATGCATTTGAACAGGTCAATCTTGACTTAAACATGAGAGCACCTTCAATAGAAACCAGAGAAGACTTTATTGTTATGTATGTTATAAACTCTATTTTAAATGGCTCAAGAGGCAGGATTTTTAATGCTGTCAGAGGAACAAATGATTTAGCATATTTTGCTTATGCTGCACATATATACGGCAATGGATATGGTTTCCTAAGAGTATCCTCCCAGACATCACCCGAAAAAACTGATGAGTTAATTGATGTATTACAAAATCAAATACATTTACTTAAAAATGAACTTGTTTCGGAGAAAGAAATTCTTTTAGCTGTCGAAGATAACCATAAAACACTGAAAAATCTCCTCGAAGATGAATATCTTGTTTACTATTCATTATACTATGAAGTACTCGGACTTGGGTATGATTTCATAGAAACATCCCTTGAAGAGTTTAAAAAAGTAAGCCCTCAAGATATACAAAGAGTAGCTAATCAATACTTTGATAAAATTGATGTCATTGTTTCAAAACCGATAAGTGAGTAGTAGTTGATTATTTAAATGTTTTCTTTACACTCATTACAAGTCATTATGACCATGTTTTGAAATAAATATCAGATAAACTCTATAAAGCAGGGTGGTAATAAAATACCACCCTATATTTATCTTCAAGTTATGATAATCAATATTGCATGCTATAATATTTGAAAACAATTTATTCTCAGTTTGACAAAAATTAACAATCAAGTTTAATGACTTAAAATAAAATTAAAAACGATACTGGAGAGTAAGTGAATCATAAGTATATCGAAATTTTAGAAACTTTACCAATTAAAAAGTCAGCATTATCATTAATAATTCCAACAATCCTGGCGATGTTAGTACAAATCTTATACAACCTGACAGATACTTTTTTTATTGGTAAGTTAAATGACCCGTATCAAGTTGCTGCTGTAACTATTACAATGCCTGTATTTATGATGTTAATGGCATTATCAGGAATCTTTGCTAACGGAGCCGCTTCTTTTTTATCTCGTAGCTTAGGAGAAAAAAATTATATTCAGGCAAAACAAATTAGCACTATAGCAATACTAATGATGGCTGTTACTGCACTGCTTGTTATGTTTATCTTCTTTTTAAAGCTTGAAGACATTCTTGTTTTAATAGGTTCAAGTGAGAATACATACAATTATTCGAAACATTATTTACAGATTATTCTTTCAGGATCGTTAATGATTATGCTAAATTTTGGTATAAGCCAATTATTTAGAGCTGAAGGTGGAGCAAAGATAGCCCTTTTAGGGATGATTATCGGGACAGGAAGCAATATAATTTTGGATCCGATATTTATCTTCGTCTTAAATCAAGGAGTTGTTGGAGCAGCTTATGCCACAATTATTGGTAATACTTTATCTTTAATCTTTTATATTATATGTTATAATAAAGGGAAAAGTCTTGTTCCTCCGTCTTTAAAATATCTAAAAATAGACATGTCACATATAAAGGAAATTTTAAAGATTGGTTTGCCTTCATCACTTAGTCAAATAATGATGAGTTTTGGTAGTGCTTTATCTTTCTATTATGCTGCTTTTTATGACGATTATGCAGTAGCAGCAATGGGTGTTTCTCAAAGAATTATTTCAATCGCAATCTTTACTTTTATCGGAATAGCAACCGGGATTCAACCACTAATCGGATATAGTTATGGTGCTTTTAATTATAATCGTTTAAAAGACACTTTAAAATATACAATTAAACTTTCTTTACAGATTTCTGTTATCTTTGTTTTGTTATTTATCATTTTTTCAAGATATGCCATAATCGTGTTTATTAATGAACCACAGGTAATAGAATATGGTAGTAGAATCCTAAGAATCTTTACTTTTGCAATACCTTTTGCTGCTTTACAAATGATATTTATGGTTACTCTTCAATC
>CAZJNG010000141.1:0-6698 GCA_964547265.1 uncultured Candidatus Cloacimonadota bacterium
TCAAGGCATAATGCTTTGTCTGACTTATAATATCCCCCTGCATTTCGATATGATATTGCATTTTTAATAGAATCAAAACTTAGATTTTCAGTTTCAGGGAAATGAAAGTTGATATTGTGAAAAGTGTCCTGATGATTGTAAAACAATGGAATAGAAATATCTATGTCATTATTAATCATGAGGAAGTTTTTAAGATAATCTTTTGTGTTTGGAGAAAGCTCTAGTTGTTTTGAACAAAATACAGAAACATCATCAGCTTTATTTATAATCTCGTTTATGTTTGGTACTTCAGAATAAAGAAAGTCTTTTTTAGATTTATAGTGTTCAAATATTTTTTCTATTAGTAATTGAGTCGATTTGCCGTCAGTTACACTTACAAATCTATTGCTTATCTGTGTTGACAGTCTTAGTTTGTCTAAATTATTTAAGGCTAAAGAGATAAGATGCTTTATGTCGTTTAGGTTAGTAAACACATAAGAAATATTTCTGTATTTATGTTCTATGTCTTCAGGTTTATACTTGCTGTGTTGTTTCATTTGCGGACTGTTAAAAACTAAGGCAGGTTTACCTGTTGCCATAAACTCAAACACAATAGATGAAACATCAGAAATCATTACATCAGAAGCTATAAAGGCTTTAGTAATATCATAGAAATCATAATAAAATAAATTATCCGAGATAGAGCTCAATTTTCTATACTCATCTTGCCAGTTTTCAAAAGCTATTCCATGTAATTTCATAATTACATTATATTCAGAAGGTATAAAATCATTTATTTTATCTTGTAAATAGGGGATAAGACTGAATTCGGTATTAAAGGTCGGGGCGATTAGCACTGTTTTTTTGTTTATATCTAAGCCAAACTCTTCTAAAATTTCCGTTCTACTTAAAGTAGGGTTAAAGATATCGTCAAGCTTAGGCATACCAACAACTTCGATAGGTTTATACATATATTTAGAAAGGATATTTTTATGTATTTGACCCGGCACTGCCATTAGATCGGCACAGTTTTCTCTGTACGAAAGATTAGTGTCTGTAAAAAAACTGCCCTTTGAGATTGTACCGTGTCCTATATTAACAATGAACCCCTTGTTTTCTATATTTTCATAAGAAGAGTCTGCTATTATTGTAACATCAGGATTGTAATCATTTATACTGTCTAAGTATATAATATCTGAACCAATTTTTTTTATCATAATTTCTTTTCTTGCACCGATGTTGGGATGTTGGAAATTAGATTCCTGATAAGGTGGTGAATAAACTGCAATTTCTACTTGATAATCTGATTTAAGCATTTTGATTATATTTTTAAACAATATAATATGAAATTCGCGTTCAACATAGAATAAAAACTTTGAAGGTTTATGGTTCATTTTAATGCCCCTTTTATGTAATTAGTTATGGTGCCGGCACGATTAGCAAAGGTTTCATTTTTAGCCAGTAAGAAATTAATTTTAGCTTGTCTCTTTCTTTCATTTTCATTATACAGGTAGTACATTATCTTATTGTATAAATCCGATGGGGCTTGATAGCTAATAATATTATATTTATCAATGCCGGGTACATAATCAGATATCTGAAATTGTTTCATTAAAGCTAAATCAAAACATCTATTATTGATAAATCCAAACTTTGACATTGTATCCTGATGGTCGTTAAGAACAATTTTTGCCGATGAATAAAGATTTGGCAAGTCTTTCCACTCTACAAAATCATTTAAAATGTATTGTTCAGGTATAATGTTATGCCAGGATGCTCCAACTATTTTTAAGTCAAAGTCTATTGGATTTTTAAATAGATCATTTATAATCATTCTTTTTGTACCTGATTGAGCATTGTGATTATTGCCAACAAAGAGTACATCATATTTTTTATTAATTATATTCTCAGTAAAATTAAACTCATCTCCGGCTTGCGGCAAAAACTCAGCTGTAATCCGGTTTTTTTGAAGTATTTCAGTATAATATTCTGAAGCAATAAAAAGTTTATCATAAGAGGATAGTTCTTCAATTGTATTTAATTCCGGGTGATTAATTTGCCATAAAATCTTCATAGGTATATGCTTAGGAGGAGAAAAAGGCTTCAATCCTCTAATATTTATCAAAATATCATAGTTATTTGCTTTTTGCCACTCATCCATATATAAAATATCTGCATTGAGATTATACCCACGCAAAGCCGATTGAAAACTTAAAGCATAATACTTGTCACCCCAGTTATCAAATTGTCTCTGATTTGATGGCACACATATTGTTATTGCTGTTTTTAAGCTGTTGATTTTACTATTATCAGCATATAATTGATTCACCCTAACTCCTTTTTGACATTATTTGCGTAAGTTTATATACTGTCAAGCAAAATAAAACTGATTTTGTGGAACTGTTCTACTAAATACCATAAAAAAACAAGGGACCTCCAAGTTGGTTTTCCCTCTTGGAGGTCGGTTATAGGTTGCCTTATTTTAAGTATTGTTAAATAGCAAGTTAGCTATTTAATCAAGATCATCTTTTTTGTTTCAACTGTATTTTGTGTTTTTAATCTGTAGAAATAGACTCCACTGCTAAGTGCTTTTCCATGTTCATCTTGAGCTTTCCAAACAATATTATGATTGCCTGGCTTGAATGATTTATTTGCTAGTGTTGCTACTCTTCTTCCTTTGACATCGAAAACCTCTAACAGAATTTCTGATTCACTTTTAAGTGAAAAATTAATTGTAGTTTCAGGATTAAATGGATTTGGATAATTACCCTTGAGGATAGATGCTTGTAGTTGTAAAGAAATATCATTAATGGAAGTATAATTTACCTCCACAGTATTTGAATAAGGAGATTCATACATTTGGGCATTTTCACCATTTTCATCAAGATATAAATAAAGAGCAGAAACCCAATAAGTGTATATGTTTTCTAATTCTATATCTTCATCAATATAACTTGTAGAATCTTCAATATCAACTACATCTATTGTTTCATTATCTCTATAGATTCTATATCCAAGAAGCATATATAAATCATACTCTTCAACCGGAACTTGCCAATTTAAAACAATTGATTCGTTTTCAATCTCAGCAATTAGATTAACCGGAGGAGCAAGATAAAAATCAATCAGTGAGACTATTATTGTGTTTGAAGGTTCGGACTCTCCATTGGGATTAGCATAAATAGCAGTCACATAATATAAATATTCAATACCTTGTTCTAACTCAAAATCAGTAAAGAAAGGATTTGTTGATTCAGCAATTAACTCATTATCTTTGAATATCTTATACCCTATTAAATTCCTTCCGTTCTCCATCTCCGGTTCCTGCCATAATAAAGTAACCCATTCTTCAGCTAACATTGAGATTAAATTTATAGGGGCTGGAAATTCTTCAACTAAAGTTGATGCTGTCACCTCATTGGATGGTTCTGATTCTCCGGCAGGATTTGTATAGATTGCAGTTACATAGTAAGTGTATTCTATATTATCTTCAACATCTAAGTCTGTGTAAGAAAGTTCTGTAACTTCTGCTAAAAGCATCTCATCACGATAGACTTTGTATGAAACTAAATCGCGATTACTTCTAAGATTTCTTACAGGCAAATCAGGGGTTTCCCACTCAAGCATTATTTGTCCATAACCGGGTATAGCACTAAGGTTTTGGGGTGGATTGTGTAAAGGTATCAGAGTGGATGCTGTCACTTCATTGGATGGCTCTGACTCTCCGGTTGGGTCAAAATATACAGCTGTTACATAATAAGTATAATCAATATTATTTTCAACATAATAATCTGTATAAGTTAACTCTGTAACCTGAGAAACATACATATCATCTTTATAGATATTATAAGCAAATAACGCTCTATTTTGAGAGGCTCTTCTGTCAATAATGTTTGGAGCATCCCACTCAAGAGTGATATGATCATATCCTGAAATCGCAATTAGATTTTGAGGAGGATTAAAAACAGGAAGCAAGGTGCTAACTGTCACGATGTTCGATGGATCTGATTCTCCGGCAGGGTCAACATAAACTGCAGTTACATAATAAGAATAATCAATATTGTCTTCAACATTATAATCAATGTAAGCCAAATCTACGACTTGTGCCAGGTATTCTTCGTCACGATAAATTTTATAAGTTGTATAATCATTAGGTAGATCTTGTATTTCCCATTCAAGAGCAATTTGTCCATAACCGGGGGTTGCAGTGAGATTATATGGAGGATTAAATACCGGGATTAAAGGAGTTGCTGTTATAATATTTGAAGGATCAGACTCTCCTTCAGGATTAACATATACTGCAGTGACATAATAAGTATAATCGACATAATCTTCTACATAGTAATCAATAAAGCTTAGTTCTGCTACCTGAGCAATATTCTCTCCATCACGAAATACTTTATATGTAGTATAATCATCAGGAATATATTGCATTTCCCACTCAAGTGTGATTTGTCCATAACCGGGTATTGCAGTTAAATTTTGAGGAGGGTTAAACTCAGAAACTAACAGGCTTGCAGTTATTGCGTTAGAAGGCTCTGACTCTCCGGACGGACCAGCATAAACAGCAGTAACATAATAAGTATAATCTACATTAATTTCTACATTTGTGTCAATAAAGTTAAGCTGTGTTGTTTGGGTTATCACTGTGTCATTACGATATACATTATAAAATGAAAAACCTCTGCTTTTATTTTTAGCTCTAGTAACTGATTCGGGAGCTTCCCAGTTAAGAATAATTTGATCGTATCCCGGAGTAACTACAAGGTTTTGAGGGGGATTAAATGTTGGGACTAAAGGAGTAACCGTAACAGTATTTGAAGGTATCGATATGCCGTCAGGGTTCGAGTAAACTGCTACTACAAAATATTCATAAACTACATTGTCTTCAACATAGTTGTCAGCATAACTCAAGCCGGATATAGTTGAGGTAAGTGCTGTGTTATTTCTATAGATTATGTAACCCTGAAAGTTAGTATTCGGATTATGAACCGGAGCTTCCCAGTAAAGAGCTATATATCCATAATTCTCTGTAGCTGTGAGATTTCGAGGCGGATTAAAGACAGGGATTAGTGGTGTTGCAGTCACAGTATTTGATGGGGTAGAAATTCCGTCAGGATTTTGATATACTGCAATAACAAAATAATCATAATTAACATTGTTTTCTACATTAGTATCAGTAAAACTAAGCTCAGATATTATCTGAGGCAGAGCAGAATTGTCTTTATAAATTTTATATCCTAATAATGTAGCTTGAATGTCTAATGGAGCTTCCCAACTAAGTGTAATTTGTCCGTAACCGGGCGTAGCTGTGAGATTTTGAGGAGGATTAAATACTGGAATAAGTGTTGATGCTATTTCTTCATTGGAAGGTTCTGATTCCCCGTCAGGATTTTCGTAGATTGCAGTTACGTAATATGTGTATTCAATACCTGCCTCAACATTATAGTCAACAAACATTGATTCATTCAAAACATCTGTAATTGCTACATGGTCACGATACACTTTGAATCCAGTCAAATTATTTGTAGGATTTTCTGGTGCCGCCCAAGTCAATAAAATTTGATTATAATCTGGTTCTGCAAGTAAATTTTGCGGAGGATTAAATACTGGAATTAAGCTATAATTAGCGTATATCTCTACATCATTAGCCGGCATTGTAAAAGTAAAAGATTCTTCTGTGCTAATAACAAGACCGTCTTTTGTCCAGTTTTCAAATTGATAACCGGCATTTGCACTAGTTGAAATATTAACACTCTGACCTTGAGCATATAAGCCTTGTCCGCTAATAGTACCGGCATTTGCAGGATTTACATTTAAGCTTAGTTGGTATAATGGGATTTCTCCAATGCTTAAATTGGCAATTACGGTTCCACCGATAACAAAATTTGTGGTTCCCTGCAGCAACTCTACATTAATATCTTGTTCGTCATACTCAACAAAATTTTGTGCATCCCAAATCTTAAAACTGTAAGTATTACCGGGATTATAGCCGTCAATATACGGAGTCATCGGGTCGTTCATTGAGGTAATTATAGATAGATATTGATAACCGCCACCACTGTATTTAACTGCTCCTACGCAATAATCTCCATCAAAAACTGCTATTTCATCTCCATAACTCAAATCTGTTTCATTAATAGCAACATTGCTGATATAGAAGTTCATATGTTGATAGCCATTACCTGACCATATAGGTGTAAAATATGTTTCATCTTGAGAAAAAACTCTGAGTCTGACATTTGCTGTGCCTCCGATTTCAAAAACATTTTGACCTTGTAAATAGGTAACACTTATCTCATCAATGCCATATTCTGTATAATTGTCTGCTTTCCAAATCTTAAATGTTATATAATTTCCCGGAGTATATCCGTCAAGTTCCGGAGTAACAGGGTCATCCATTGATACAGGAATAGAAAAATAATCGGTTAAATTGTTTTGCAGTTTAATCGCTCCAACGCAAATATCTCTGTCAAATACTGCAATTTCATCATTGAGAGAAAGAGACTCTCCTCCAATAACTGCAGAACTGACATAAATATTCATATGATTGTATCCATTACCGCCCCACACAGGAGTAAAATAACTATCGTTAGGCAATGTAACACTTATATTGACTACACTTGACTCGCCGGATTGGAAAGTACTCCCTCCTTCAAGAAAGACAGTATTGACCATATCCTCATAATACTCTATAAATTGCCATGAGTCCCAAATTC
>CAZJNG010000142.1:0-6612 GCA_964547265.1 uncultured Candidatus Cloacimonadota bacterium
GGGTTCCATTTTTAACATTTTGGGACAGTCTCTATAAGAGGCTGTCTCAAAATGCAGAATTGTTCAACAGCATCCCTGCTTGTTGCTTTCTAAAATATTTATTGTAAATAAGTTATGGTGTTAAGTGCAAACAAAGGTGTTTGCACAACAGTCATGGTGTTAAGTGCAAACAAGGGTGTTTGCACAACAGTTATTATAGATAGTCTCTATTAATATTAAAATATTGAGGATATAGTTGATGATGTTTAGTACCATATTAGCTCTGTCGCTACACCTTCAGCTTTAATTTAAAAATAAAAAACGAGGGCATTAATATTAATGTCCTCGTTAATTTTTCGTTGAACTATTATTTCATTAAGATTGCTTTTTTAACTTGTAATGTTTCGGGTGTTGCCATTCTATAATAATAAACACCAGTTGCAATTTCTTTGTTATTACTGTCTTTACCGTTCCAATTTACTGTATGTGAACCTTGATTTAAAAAGTCATTTACCAAAGTTACAACCTTTTGTCCTCTAACATTATAAATGCTAATTTCAACTTTTGTAGGATGTTTGAGTTCAAAAGCGATAGTTGTATTCGGATTAAATGGGTTAGGATAGTTTCCTTTCAGTAGGTGATAATCTAATACCGGAACTACAAAATCAGTATTATTAGTCGGGTCAAAATCAGATCTCTTTCTTGCTGTTAAGAAGTTTCCTGATGTTCTTGAATTTGGGATACCTATCATATTGATTTGACCTGTAGGAATTGAAGTTCCAATATAATCAACATCATAAAAGGTTGTTCTAAAAGCTATAGTATTTACATTATCAGTCAAGTCATAAACTTGTCCATTTTCAAAGACTCCACCTGTTGTAAAGCTTACATTTTCAATAAGAACTAAACGACATACGAAATTATCATAATTTTCTAAAAACTGAGTTGTTGTTATAGTGATAGGAGTAATTACATTATTAGTTGAAGATGCTTGACCGGGATCTGAAGCAGGAACAAGTTCAAGCATATTATTAAATTCCATTAAAGTTCCGGTAAGTCCTGTTATGCCATCACCTACATTGTATGTACTTGTAATAATTCCATCAAAATCATCAATTAAAATACCTGCAGTATTATCTTGAATGTATTTTTGGTTACGATATGTTTGTACAAAGCTTATTAAAACCTCTCCTGAAATTGTTACAGTGCTATTCAAAGGCTGTTGTCTTAGTTCAGCGATATTATTAACTGTTACAGGGAATGAATAGATTTCAGTAACTATTACAGATGGATCCACACCTTCTTTTTCTGCTCTGAATTTTAAGGTAGTGGTTGAAGTTATTGAAATTGGTGTAGAGTACTGAGTTCCGTTAGCTGAACTTGGATTTGTGCCGTCAGTAGTGTAATATATGATTGCATTGTCTGTAGAGCAGGACAATTCTACATTTACAGGCTGAGAGTATGTTCCGCCTGCAGGATTAGCAACAGGAGTATCAACCATGTTTGCGAAATCAGCTATAAAACGAGGAGTTATATAGTTGCCGTCTGATCGAGCATTCAAAATACCAATCATATCAATTGTGTTATCAGGAATTGGTTGTCCTATATAGTCAACATCGTAAAATGTTGTTCTGAGTCCTATTGTATTTGTACCGTCAGTAATATCATAAACCACACCATTTGCAAAATCTCCGGTAGCAACAAAATTCATATTAACTATTTTAACTAATTGTGATTCAAAATCATCAAAGTTACTTAAAAACTGAGTAGTAGTAATCACTGTAGGAGTAATGGTGTTGCCTGTTGATGTTGGAGCACCGGGATTAGCTGAAGGTACAAATTGTAACATATTGCCATATTCAGTTAAGGTTCCTGAAAGACCTGTTATACCATCGCCAATACTATAATTAGTGGTAATTAAGCCATTAAAATCATCTATTAAAACAGCTCCTGTAGCATCTTGAATATATTTTTGACTTCTGAAAGTTTGTTGAAAGGTGAGAATTACTTCTCCTGAAATAAAGATTAAAGATCCCGTTCCGGGTGTAAGAGACCTCAACTGTCCAAGGTTAGTAACAGTTACAGGGAAAACATAGTTTTCAGTCACAACACTTGATGGAGTCATACCATCTTTTTCAGCTCTGAATTTCAAAGTAGTTGTTGTATTAATTGCGATAGGTTCTGTATAAAGTTCGCCATTACTTGAAGAAGGGTTTGAACCATCAGTTGTATAGAAAATAAGGGCTTGAGGTGTTGAGCAGTTTAGTTCAACATAGATTAAGCTGTTGTAGGTTCCACCGGATGGATTTGCAGTAGGAGCGACTACTGTATTTGCATCTTGATGAGAGAATGTTAAATTATCATATCTGATAGTACCGCCCGTTCCGTAGTTTCCTGTAGGGCTGGATGCCTGATAGTTTGTTGAGCCTGTGGGGAAAGCAGTGACGAATCTAACAGCAAAGTTAGGGTTGTTATTAACACCTTGTATTGCAGTGAAGTCAGCACTTCTGACATACCAAGCATCACTGTTTGTGATAAAAAGTCCGTTGTCAAAGCCAACAGAAGTTCCACCGGCGGTATTAACTGCATTTTGTTCATTGGCTTCAAAGTTAATCCAGTTAGTTCCATTGGTTGTATATTGTAATCTGATACGATTAGCTGCTGTATTGCTGTGTTTATGATCCCAAGATATGCTGATATTAGAATAATCAGCGGTTGAAACATTCACTTTAATGCCGGCAGTTTCCGGTGATGAATCTGAGGCAGGATATGTAGTTGTATTAAGTGCTTTGTCAGGATTACCTGTTACCCCGGCAGCAAAAGTAGATGAGGTGCCACCTATCAGGTTAATAGTTCCGGTTCCTAAAGTTGGGTTTGTAGTTTCATTATTAAAATCAAAAACTACAAATGGTGTCTGTGCAACAAGTGCAGTAAACAGTATTGCGATTGATAAAAAAATTATTTTTTTAAACATTTTATCCTCCTATATAATTTAAGTACAAAATATCAAAATCTGCTTTTTTTGGCAAGTAAATTTTTTGTTAATTATCTGACTATCTTTCAATGATGACAGTTACAGGACCGTCATTAATGAGTGATATTTTCATATTAGCTCCAAAGATACCGGTTTCAACTTTAATCTGATATGTTTTTAACTGTTTGATAAACAAATTATACAAATGATTTGCCTTTTCAGGTTTGGCTGCAGAGATAAAGTCAGGTCTGTTACCTCTTTCACAATTAGCATATAAAGTAAACTGTGAAACAAGTAAAATATCACCGTTAATATCTTTCACTGAGAGGTTCATCTTTTGATTATCATCTTCAAAAATGCGTAATTTACATAATTTATTGACCAGCCAATCAATTTTTTCTTCAGTATCCTCTTCGTGAATACCCAAAAATACCAGTAGTCCTTGATTTATTTGCCCGATGATATTACTATCAACTTTTACTCTTGCCTCTAAAACTCGTTGAATCACTAATTTCATCTATACCTCATTTTGATTACAAAAATCAATTAGAAAACATTTATTACAGTCAGGTTTTGCTTTGCACAAATATTTACAATGATTGACTATAAGAGCATGATATTCATTAAAAACATTAACATCTCTTTTCATTTTTATCATAATATCTGACTGAAGAGTATGATATTTGAAATCTTTTAGACTAAAACCTAATCTTTTAAATAATCTTATTGTATATGTATCTACAACAAAAACCGGTAACTGCATGGCATAAAGCAAAATGCTATCAGCAGTCTCAGGACCGACACCTTTTATATTAAGTAGATATTCTCTATTTTCCTCAATATCCTTTTCTTGAAAATTATAGTTTAGAATACTTTGTGCAACGGTTTTTAGTCTTTTAGCTTTTATATTAAAATATCCGCTTGGCTTGATTAATTGTGCAATTTTACTTTCAGAAGTATTAGTAATTGCCTGTAAAGCACATACATCAGCCTTTTTAAGATTATAAATTGCTTTCTCTACATTGGTCCAGGCAGTATTTTGGGTTAAGACTGCTCCAATGATAATTTCGTCAAAAGTATCTGCCGGCCACCAGTATTGATTTCCGTATTCATTAAAGAGTAAATCATATAATTTCTGATAATTTAACATACGCTTAAAGAAAAAGGGAGAACAATTCGTCCTCCCTTAATTTGATTTATTATTTATAATTCAGCGAAAACGCTTTTAATGATTTCAACACATTCTTCGAGTTGTTCTTTTGTGATAACGATTGGAGGAGCAAGTCTGATGATATGTCTGTGAGTTGGTTTACATAAGAGACCTTTTTCTTTAAGCATAACACAAACATCCCAAGCTTCTTTTCCGTCTTTTGGCTTAATAACTATAGCGTTTAAAAGACCTTTACCTCTGACGAGTTCAAGCATTGGATGGTCAATTTTTCTAAGTTCATCTCTAAAGAAAGAACCTAATTCATCAGCTCTTTCAGAAAGTTTTTCATCTCTGACGACTTCAAGAGCAGCAGTAGCAACAGCACAAGCGACAGGATTTCCGCCGTAGGTTGAACCGTGTTCGCCGGGTTTAATGCAAAGCATGATTTCTTTACTTGAGAAAACGGCAGAAACAGGATATACGCCACCAGATAAAGCTTTACCTAAGATAAGAATATCAGGATGAACTTCTTCCCAATCACAAGCAAGTAATCGACCGGTACGAGCAACACCTGTTTGAACTTCATCTGCTACAAAAAGTACATTGTATTTTTTACAAATCTCATAGCATTCTTTTAAATAACCTTCGTAAGGCACAAAAACGCCTGCTTCACCTTGAATAGGTTCAACGATAAAAGCTGCAACCTTTTCGCCTTTTTCCTGGAGGAAAGTTTCAAGAGCTTTTGCATCATTATAAGGGATAACTTCGATTCCCGGAGTATAAGGACCAAAACCTTTTTTACAGTCAGGATCGGTTGATGCTGTTACGATTGAAATAGTACGACCATGGAAATTTTCTTTAGCAAAGACTAAAATAGCTTCATCTGTTGGAATACCCTTTTTTTCATATCCCCATTTACGGCTTAATTTCATAGCAGTTTCAACAGCTTCTGCACCACTATTCATTGGTAAAACCATTTCAAAACCAAAAAATTCAGTTACAAACTTCTCATACTCACCAAGTCTGTTATTAAAAAAGGCTCTTGAGGTTAGTGTACAGGTTTTTGCCTGTTCAATAAGAGCGTTGATAATTCTTGGATGACAATGTCCTTGATTTACAGCAGAATAAGCTGAAAGGAAGTCAAAATATTGTTTTCCCTCAGGATCCCAAACTAAAGGACCTTCGCCTTTAGCAATAACTACAGGTAGTGGATGATAGTTATGTGCTCCGTAACCTTCTTCAAGTTCGATAGCTTTTGCTGAGCTTACATTTCCATAAACTACTTTTTCTGACATTTAAGCCTCCATTATTTTTCATTTATAATATTTTGATGTCATTGAAAAAAATCAAAGGATTTATGTCAAATGAATTATAAATGAATAATAAAACTGAACAGCATTACTCTTGATTAACTTGATAGAGATTAGCTAACTCTCTGAAAACAATTCTTTTATGCTTGATAACCTTTCAGCAAGAAACAAGGTACCTCCAAGATGCTTTTCCATCTTGGAGGTCGGTGGTAGATTAGCTGCTCTAATATGTTAAAATAAAAGGAATTAAGCTGTATTTGCATTTTTTTGTTTTAACTATCAGCAAAAGCAAGTTATTGACCTTTATTTAAATTTGTTATTAAGAAATATTTGTCCAAAATACTGCTTTTATTTGTATGCATTTCATCTTAAATTATTATTTTTCATAATCAAATTTTAGATAATTCTCAAATTTATAATGTTTTTGTTAAAGATTTTAAAAATAAATTCGATTCTAATAATGCAGGTAGAAAGGACATCTTATGGAAAACATAGGAATGAATGCTCAACCAAGTGGGTTGGCACAGTTAATTGAACAGCAGAAGCTCGGTACGCACCTACAAAAGGGTGGCTTAGAAAAAGCAAGCGTAGCTTCAGCAGAGAGATTTGAGCCTCCGGCAGATTTAGCAAAAATTACCGGAAAAGGCAATGAAGTTGATATAGAAGCTTAAATCCTGCAAAACTTAAGGGTGGTAATTTTACCACCCTTATCTATGAAACTGTCTCAAAATACAAACATAGAAGCCGAATGACTCGTCAAACCATGTCAATTCGCTCTCAATCATAGCCGAAACGAGCCGTCCCGGTTCCATTTAATCTATCTTAGTATATAATTTTTTAAAAATATTCTTTACAAAAAAACAGAATATTTAAAGATTGAAAAAAAAATAAAAAGAGTGAAAGATGAATTACAAACATTTATTTGGTCCTATTATTTCCAGAAGATTAGGCTTATCATTAGGAGTGGATTTAGTCCCTTACAAGGTTTGTTCATTAGATTGTGTTTATTGTGAAGTAGGTTCTACTACAAAACTTACTATCCAAAGAGATAATTATATAAACACAGAGGATATTTTAAGTGAACTTAAAAGATTTTTAGATAGACAACCAAAGCTAGACATTATTACTTTTTCAGGTGCAGGAGAACCAACCTTACATATAAATATAGAAAAAATAATCTATGAAATAAAAAGACTTTG
>CAZJNG010000143.1:0-6607 GCA_964547265.1 uncultured Candidatus Cloacimonadota bacterium
GTATTGCAATTTTCTTCTTTTGGGAAAATATGAGGATGTCTTCTGACCAGTTTAGTGTTGATAGCTTTTATGACTTCATCTAAAGTAAAATGATTGTTCTCTTCGGCAATTTTTACCTGAAGCATAATATGTAATAAGATGTCACCCAGTTCTTCACATAAATGAGGATAGTCATTGTTTTCTATTGCTTCAACTGCCTCATAGACTTCTTCAATAAAGTTAGGAATAAGGCTGGCTGATGTCTGATTTCTATCCCATGGACAGCCATACTCCGGGTGTCTTAGTTTTTCTACAATGTCTTCTAATTCTTTAATTGGAGGCATATAAACTTCCTGTTTCTTTTTATAAGAGTAAAGAAATGAGCTTTATACATGATTTCTTTGTATTTTCTTCAATGTCATAGTCAGAGATTTCTTTAATTAACTCAGCACATTTATCTTTGGTTAATAAGCTTTTATTTATGGAAAAATAATTTATCAAATAGACAAAATAATATTTAACTTTGTCGTTATCCAGAAATTTTAAAATAAGATTTATTATTCCGACAGATTTAACTGAATTTGAATCAAGTTTATTTGTCATGGAATATAGAATAAAATCAAGGTATTTATTGCTTGAACTTAGATTAAGTATTTTTTCATAAAAACTCAGATATGCTGTTTCAGTTGATTTGGCTGTGGCAAGTATAAAGGCTTTGATAAAGGTTTCATCTTGAGATTTGATAATATCAAAAATGATTTTTGCACTCTCTTTATCCGGTTTATGATTATTAAGATTTAACAAGGAAACAATTAATTCTTCCTTTAATGCCATATTATTGACTAAATTCGTTGCATTGTTTTTTAGTTTTAAAATATTTTCAACATTAGAATTTCCAAGCATTTTAGCTTCTAAGGATTCATCTATCTTCTTCTTTCTTTTATTATATTGATTTATATCCAGAATCGTTTTACCTGCAAATTCTTCAAGAGGTTTATTTTGAAATCCTGCATATTGGGTTTTTAACATAGAATAGTTATGTAGTACAAAATCTTCACTTACAAATAAATTAGCATTACCTAAAACCATGTCGATAAGCTTATTGAATGTTATTTTATGAAAATCACTGTTCTTTTCTATCTTTTCCATTGCAATTTCTACAGCTACACTTAAATACTCATCTCTTTCCATTTTAAGCTTTTCCAATAAATTTTTACTTTCAGTATATGGGAATGAGCCTAAAGTCTTGGCGACAGCAATTTTTACTTTCGATGAACTTGAATCAACAAACTTCTTTAGCAAAGTAACAATATCTCGAGAACATGAATTAGCAAGAGTTTTGATTATTTCTATCAGAATAGTTTCTGATGGACTAGAAAGAAGTTTGCTTAATATTGTAAAAGCCTTCTTCTCTTCGATATGTGAAATTGCTTCAATAGCTTCTAGTTTTACTTCATGTTCATTGGACATAGTCATTTGTTCTAAAAATGTCCAGTATTCTTCATCTCCATACAAAATTAACGCTCTTGCTATATGTACTTGTAACTGATTAAGATTATTGTCAAAAACATCTTTTAAAAATTCATAATAGTAATGATTTTTATTTTCACATATATAATTAATAATAATTTTTCTATTTAGAAAATCACTTTTATCCCAAAAGTCAATAATGAACTTATCAATGGTTTCTTTATTTGCAAACAAGGAATCTTTATCGTTACTGATTATTTTGAGAATCTGTTCATTAATTTGAGAGTTTTGTAAAATAGTCATTTTTTTTAGTATAGAAAGTGCTTCTTTTGTCGGATAATCTGCAACAGCTTCCAGTATTTCTGTATTTTGACCGTCATTAAAATTTAAAATACTTCTTTCTATTGAGTTAAGAGGTTTAAGGTTACCATTTTTTGCATGAATTAAAGCATTAATAGTCTTACATTTTAGTTCTTCCTTTTTATTAAGTTTTTCCATTTCTTTTGAAATCTGTGCAAAGGGAAGTTGATCCAATAATTGAGCCGTATAATAAATTTTGTTATAATTTTCGTTATTTAGGACTTCATTAATCAGGTTAATACCTTCATTTTCTGAGAAATACAGAACCTTAGAAATTGCTAAGGTAGAAATCTTATTGTCTGAATCCAGGCAAAGTTCTCTGATGACCTCCAGTTGTTCAAAATTAGCAAGTTCAATAAAGTATAGTTTTGCAAGAAAATTAATATTACTCTGATTAATACCAAAGAATTTTTTTATCTCATTCCAACCGTGGTAATCTCCTAAAATTATCAACCCTCGGCATTTCTCAAGTTCTAGAGTAAAATTCTTTTTTAACTCCATATTTTGGAGTAAATCTAAACAAACAGGTTCTTTTATGCTGATTAATGCTTTAATAACATTTTTATAGTCAAAGAAATCACCATTATTAAGTATTTCAATTAAAAGAGAAATCGCTCTTTTACTTCTAGTTTCTCCAAGAAATTTTGCTAAAATAGATTTGTTTTTTTGTGGGATGTCTTTTATTATCTGTTCATAAAAATCTAAAGCAATATTTTTGGGTAATTGTGAAATACTTTTTATAGCTTCTTCGGAAATTGAAGCATTTTCATCACATGTCAGAGTCAAGATCAAATCATCATCAAGGTTTTTCTTAAAGATATGAATCAATGATGCTAATTGCTTTCTAACACTTGTTTTCTTTGATTGAGAAAGTTTTTTTATAAATAAAGTAGCTTTGTCATTATTGAATGTTTTAAGAGCTATAGCAGAATACAGTGCTAACTTGACATCTGATTCATCAAGAAACTTTTCCAAATACGGAATATACTTTGAAAGTTGAAGTTTCCTGATTAATTGACAAGCTATTATTTTCCCTTCACTAGATGAGTTATTAATAAAAATTGTCAAAGCATCTAAGCTTCCTGTTGTATGGTTAGTTGCAGAATCTGCACTTCGAAAATCAAGATTTTCTTTAAGAAACTCTCTCTTTTCTTCATTGAAATTTGACATGATTGCAATGTATTCAATTATCGTTTGCAATAGAAAATGATATGTTTCAGACGGAATCAGAGAGTTTTTTTCTTTTAACTCTTCATCAATAAGCTTTTGTAACTCAATAGGAGTAGTGGTATTTTTCTTTTTTAGCAAATATTTTTGTTCAATATCTTGGAGTGTTTGTTTAATATTGTCAACAGGCTTCTTTTTTGCCAGATTATTAAGAAATATCAGGTTATTATCACCGCCAACAATTAGTAATGCTTTACATAACTTTTTTACCTCTGCTAAATCAGTGTTGATATTTGCAAGAATACTTTTTTGAATCTCTTGACAGCATCTATCTAAGTTGTCTAAAATTTGTGAGTCATTAATCAAATCAAATAGACATAACTTAAATCTGTTAGTGAGCATTTTTGTTGATAAATCAAAATCATTTGTTTGAAGATTGCATTTTTCCTCAATGTTGAGAGATTCTGCGAAGTCCATTAGCTCTGATTTTTTGAAAATAACAGATATTTGTTTAAACTCCTCAAAATTAGTTTTTAAAAATAAAAGATCAAAGTAATAACTTGATTCAAAGTATTCAATAATCCATTTTTTCATAACGGGAGTAGAAAAAAGATTGTGTAAAGGCTCGTAAGGGATAGTCTTAAACTCTGTAAGCATATTAAAAACATCCGGGAAATAAATAAATGAATCTTTACAATAATTTATTAAGTTTACTACTTGACTAATAGATAAGTCTGCAAGATTAATAAACAGAAATATTAGTGTTTTATCAAGAGCATGTTTTGCTCTTACTTCTTTTATTGTTTCAGCAATATATTTAAGTTTATCCTCATCATTAAGAATTTTTATTTCATTCAAGAATTTAATAATTACTTCTTGAAGATTAATTTCATCTTTGAAATTATTTGATAAATAATTCAGCTCATCTTCACCGATATCATAATTTTCATAAATCATTTTTAATTTAAGGTATTTTTCGTCAGGAGTAACTTGATTTTTATTGTTTTTTCCAAGAATTGAATAAATATACTCCATGTTTTTCTTTGCATTTGGGTTGATTTTTGTACTTCTTAAGAGATAGAGAACCTGTTCTTTGTTGAACTGCAGCTTAATATGATTAATTATTTCTGAATGAAGTTTAGAGATATTAAGCCATGAGAAGATACTTTCCGCACTTATTTCATCTAATAATTTATATTTAAGTAGAAATAGAACAATAGAGCTTCTGTTTGTTTCATCTATCCGAGCAATTTGAACGAGTTCAGGAATAGCTTTTAATTGTTTTAATTTATCTATTACTTTAATCTTGGTATCTTCATCGTCATTTATGTCATAAAGAGATAATAATTTAGCCGGATTCTTAGACAATAATATACTCATACTCTTCAGCATTTCAATCCTCCCAAAACAATAAAGGTTTAATTTCCTTTATTCAATCTTTTCTCCATTTCAATTGCAATATAAGAAGCAACATTTGTTGAGTAAGAACCTGTACCGAAACCGGCATCATAACCAAGCTCAATAGCTAATTCATGATTAATTCTAGGTCCACCGCAAATAAATAACATTTTATCTCTAACACCTTCTGATTCAGCTATCTCAATAAGTCGAGTAAGGTTTTTTATATGTATATCTTTTTGAGTAACAATTTGCGAGACAAGAATTGCATCAGCATTAACCTCTTTTGCTTTCTTTAATAATTCCTCAGAGGTTACTTGTGCACCCAAATTATAAGCATTAAAGTACTTATAGCGTTCGATACCGTATCTGTGATTATAGCCTTTCATATTCATTATAGCATCTATACCGACAGTGTGTGCATCTGACTCAATACAAGCACCAACAACAGTTAATGCCCTGCCAATATTCTTTTCAATAAATTCATCTGTTTCATCCATAGACATAACTTCTGTATCTACAACTTTCACATGGATTTTGGTAGTGTCAACAGTCACATTTGTATTTGCATAAGCAACAAATTGGGTAAAGCCTTCTCGTAAATCTTTTTGAAAGCAAATCTCAATATTATCCAATCCCATCGATCTTAAAAGTACTTTTGCTGCTTCCTTTCCTGCTTCATCGCAGCTAACCGGTAAGGCAAATGATAATTGCATTCTGCCGTCATTAAGGCTGTCTCCGTATGGTTTAATTCGTGTAGGGTCTATAATAAATGACATGATTTCTCCTTTATACTAAGCCTAATTCTGTTTTCATTTGTTCAATGAAAGGATTGATATAAGACTCTGATTTTTTAAATACTCCATCTAAACCTTTACCCATATCTTCAGCTCTTTTAATGTCTGCAAATTCTCCGTTTGCCATTGCATGTAGAAGTCCTTGTTCAGCTACTTTTTTTAGGAAGTCAGAAGCTTGATTTAATACAAGATTAGCTCTTTGATTAATAAAGCCGTCATCCGGGATAGAGATTTCTTTATTTAAATCTTTCATTGTCTTAAAGATGTATTCTGCATTCTCAATAGCTAATGCTCTATCTTGAAGGTGAGGTGTATGAACTGCTTCCGTTAGCATTCCAAGCAATTGTACTCCTTGACCCGTGAGCTGAGAAATAAAATTGAACATAGCATTAATAATATAGGTTTTAAAAATGTTTCCGGTTACATGTTTAGTTGGTGGCATATATTTTGTTGGTGAGTCAGGGAAAAGCTCTTTAGATAGCATTGCGTGAGCCAGTTCATAAAGGAAAGCATTTTCAAGGTCAGGGTCTATTTCATAGGCATGACCTATACCCATTTTATCATGTTTAATTCCTGACATAATGGCAAACTGTTCGTTAATTAATTGAGAAGCAGTAACTGTGTATGCTTTTTCTACTGCATCAGAAGTTGTAAGGTAATTATCTTCACCGGTTTGAATTTCAATTCCGGCATAAGCATTTATCATACGAGAAAAGTATTGATCCAGAAATGTTCTTTTTGGGTTAATATCTCTGAAAAGTATGCCGTACATTGCATCATTAAGCATGACATCCAATCTTTCGATTGCACCCATAGCAGCTATCTCAGGCATACATAAACCTGAAGCATAGTTTGTTAGACAGATATATCTTCCAATTTCTTCTCCTGCTTCGTCAAGACCTTTTCTCATTATTCTAAAATTTTCCTGTGTAGCAAAAGTTCCGCCAAAACCTTCTGTTGTCGCTCCGTAAGGAACATAATCAAGTAAAGATTGAGCTGTTGAACGGATTACTGCGATTATGTCTGCTCCTTGCATTGCTGCCGCTTTGGCTTGCTTTACATCATCATAAATATTGCCGGTAGCAACGATGACATATAAAGAAGGCTTTTTTCTTGGTCCATATTTTGCATATTGAGCTTCTCTAAAGCTTTTTTGTTTTTTTATATGCTCAAGCATTTTTTTTGTTTCTGCCTGCATGATTTGGAAAACTTTTTCTATAGGTTGAGGTTGGATTTCAGCAAATTTTATACTTCCGTCTATTGCCATTTCTGCTACTTGTTGTGCAGTTTTACCTGTAAAAGCCATAGCATTACAAATATGATACGCTGCTCCTTTATCAATGATTTGATTATCTTTTAAGTAATCTACAATTACATTAGGATATGGTGTTCCGTCAGCAGTAGCTCCGTCTATTCCGAATAATCGAAGGATAGTT
>CAZJNG010000144.1:0-6535 GCA_964547265.1 uncultured Candidatus Cloacimonadota bacterium
AATTGACCCAAGTCCTGATAGTACAATTGCTCTGTCTTGTTGATTATTTACCGGCCTGCTTTCGCCTTTAAGTCTTTTTACTGAAGAATCAGAGTTAAGTCCTAAAACTAACACATCTCCTAATTGAGATGCTTCTTCAAGATACAACACATGGCCTGAATGAATAATGTCAAAACATCCATTAGTAAACACTACTTTTTTATCTTGTAGTATTTGTTTATGCTTTAAAAAATCTTGAATAGATACAATTTTATCAACACATGACATTTTAATCATTATCCTTAAGTAATTTAATATATTTAGCAGACAAAACAATATCTTCTTTATTTGCCGGTGCGATACCTTTTTTACCACAAACTGCACCTGCAGCATGATTGGCAATGATTGCTGAAGTTCTTATATCACAAGAATTAGCTAAACATAAAGTAAGTACACTAATGACTGTATCACCGGCACCTGAAACATCAAATACTTCTTTAGCAAATGTGGGTATTTGAATAATTTGTTGTTCTTTGTTGAATATTTTAAGTCCTTTATCACCTAAAGTAATTACTAAATATTCAGGTTTAATTTTTTTAAAGACTTCTTTAGCAGCTTGTAATAAATCTTCATCAGAATGAATCTCAATATTTAAATTCTTTTGTAATTCAATAAAATTAGGCTTAAAAACTGTACATTTTTCAAACAAAAAGAAATTTTTATACTTAGGGTCAACTGTTACCGGAATTTTTAAATGATTAGCTTTCTTAATGATATATTTGATTACTTTTTCAGTTAATAAACCTTTATTATAGTCTTCAAGAATTACTGCATCTGCATTGACAAGAGCAAGTTCAATCTTATGTAATAGCTTTTCTTCTAATTCTTTAGAAATATCTTGTGTTTTTTCCATATCATATCTGACTATTTGCTGGCCTGAAGCAAAAACTCTTGTCTTAACAGTTGTATTTCTTGAATTATCTTTAATGACATAATCTGTCTTAGCATTACATTCCTTTAACAAACTCAGTAATTGTTCTCCATAAGTATCGAAACCTGTAACACCTATCACAACAGGGACACCTTTGAGAGAAACAATATTATTTACGACATTAGCAGCTCCACCTAGTCTAAACTCTTCTTTGTTGATGTCAACAATCGGGACTGGAGCCTCAGGTGAAATTCTATTTACATTGCCCCAAAGATAATGATCTAACATTAAGTCACCGATAACTACAATTCGTTTACCGTTAAATCCGTTTAAAATTTGGTTAAGTTCATTTATATCAAGATAAGAATTTTGCATACTATTCTCCCATTCAATACAAAATCGGATATTTACCTGAGAAACATGCATTGCAATAATTTTCAGGCTTAGTCACACATGTTAATAAATCATCAATTGATATATGTTTAAGTGTCTTTATACTAAAAAATTTAATAATTTCATCTAAACTTAGTTTATTAGCTATTAGCTCATCTTTTGTAGGAGTATCTATTCCGTAAAAACAAGAGTACTTAACTTGCGGAGAACCAATCCTTAAATGAACCTCTTTAGCTCCTGCTTCATAAATGAGATTAATTATCTTCTTAATGGTAGTACCTCTGACTACAGAATCATCAATTAAAATTACTTTTTTACCTTCAAAAGTATGAGGTAATATGTTGAATTTTTGTCTTACTGATTCATCTCTTACTGTTTGCTCCGGTTTAATGAAAGTTCTGCCAACATAATGATTTCTGATAAGTCCGAAGGTTACCGGCATTTTTTTCTCATTAGCATAACCAAAGGCAATAAAATTTGATGAGTCAGGAACAGGGACTATTAAATCAGGAGTAAAATCTTTGTCATTTTGGGCAAGTTTTGCTCCGATTCTTTCTCTTACCTTAAACACATCTTCTAAAAACTGATAACTATCAGGTCTGGAAAAATATATATGTTCAAAAATACAATGTTGAGTTGTATCGGAAGTTCTATAATCATTAGGGTCATTTTCAATATGTTTGATTCCATTATTATTTACTATTATTATTTCTGCAGGCTTTACCCATGAAACGAATTTTGCATTAACAATATCCAAAGCACAGGTCTCAGATGCTACAACAACTGAACCATCACTTGTTTTTCCCCATGACATAGGCCTAAATCCATACGGATCGCGAAACATATACATCTCATTTTTTGTTGATAATACAGTTGAAAAGGCACCTTTTACCTCTTTCATAAAAGACTTTATTGCTTCAACAATACATTGACCTTCTCTCTCAATCTTATACATAATAAACTTCAAAATCAACTCGCCATCATTGGTTGATTCAAAGAATACTCCTTTTTCCTCAAGCATAGCTTTTATGTCGTTATAATTAACTAAATCTCCGTTACTTGCCAAAGCGAATGATTTTCCTGTTAAATTACTATATATATGTGGTTGAGAATTTAATTCGGAGGAAGTTCCTCTGGTTGGATATCTCACATGCCCTAAAGCAATATTGCCCGGTAATTTCTGTAATTCATCATTATTGAATACATTCTTAACAAGACCAAGTTTTTTTCTTAAACGAATTGTTAGCCCGTCAGCAACAGCGATACCACAGCTTTCTTGTCCTCTGTGTTGTTCAGCAAACAATGCAGTCGCAGCCATTTCAGCTGCTTTGTTATGATTAAAAACACCTACAATTCCACACATTATTTATTTTCTCCGTCTGTCTTTTTTTTAAAAGATATTTTATTTTCTGTACCTTTGATAAGCCTTGAAATATTTGATTTATGTTTTAAAATTATAAAAAATGTAACTATTACTGTAAAATACAATACAAAAGGATTATTTGGATCGTAACTAATCAAGTGTGTTACCAGCAAAAATAAGCTGGCGAATATCGAACCTAAAGATACATATTTAGTGAATGCTACAATTAATATAAATAAGCATAAAGCTACCAAAAATACTAAAGGACTAAGTGCTAAAAATACACCTGCTGCTGTTGCAACACCCTTTCCACCTTTAAATAATAAAAATATAGTAAAAGTATGCCCGATAATTGCTGATATGCCGATAACTACAGGTAGCCATGAAAATTGCAAATTCCACTGGAAAACTTCTAGAACTAAAAAAACCGGTATAAAGCCTTTTATCATATCAAGTAACATTACGGTTATACCTGCTTTAGTACCTAGAATTCTTAATACATTAGTAGCTCCAATGTTACCACTTCCAAAGTTTCTGATATCAATGCCTTTAAATACTTTACCATAAATATAAGCAAAAGGGATACTGCCGATAAGATAACTTACTAAGATACTTATACTAATACTCAATAACGGGAATATCATCTGACTTTCCTTTAAAAATTAATTTTATGGTTGCACCAGTAAACTTAAACTCTTCACGAATCTTGTTTCTTAGAAATCGTTTATAATGTACCGGTATTAACTTTGGCTCATTTGTAAAAAAGATAAATGTTGGCGGGTTGATGTTTTGTTGGGTTATATAATAAATTTTTATATGTTTTCCTGTTTTATGTGTTGGAGGATTTTTTATGATAATTTTCTCAAAAAATCTATTAAGTTCACCTGTGCCTATACGGGTATTACTTTCTTTCCAAACCTGAGTTATCATTTCAGGAAGCTTAATTACTCTTTGTCCGCTAAGTGCTGAAATTGTCAATACAGGAGCATAATCCAAAAACTGAAATTCATGTCTGATTTTTTTTACAAAATCATTATAAGTATGATTATCTTTATCCTCGATTAAGTCCCATTTGTTTAATAAAATAATAATATTTTTATAATTTCTTTGAGCATAGGACGCAATCTTTTGATCTTGATCTGAAAAATTATCAGAGCTGTCAAGAACAAGGACAATGATATCTGCTTGATTTATGCTTTCAATTGTACGCATAGAACTAAAATATTCTACACCATATTTTATTCTGTTCTTTTTTCTTAATCCTGCTGTATCGATTAAGATAATCCTTTTATCGTGATACATAAGTTCTAAATCCACAGAATCTCTGGTAGTCCCCGGCACATCAGAAACAATAACAGTGTTTTCACCTATGAGTTTATTTATTAAAGAGGACTTTCCAACATTTGGTTTACCTACAATAGCAACTTTAATCAACTCATTAATACCGTCATTATCTTCTTCATAATCTTTACTTTCAGGAATAAACGAAATGACTTCATCAAGAAAATTGCCTACATTTCTTCCTGAGGCTGCTGCAATACCGATAGGTTCACCAAGTCCAAGTTTCATGAATTCATATAAATCTAATTCATCTTTTTCATTATCTACCTTATTTACG
Organism: uncultured Candidatus Cloacimonadota bacterium; assembly: GCA_964547265.1. GTDB lineage: Bacteria > Cloacimonadota > Cloacimonadia > Cloacimonadales > WRIO01 > JALNXV01. Next base: position 4,285 of record CAZJNG010000144.1, read on the forward strand.
ACCAGTAGAATTTTTGATCTATTTGGAGATAAAATTTTTGCAATTTGTTGATCATATTTAGTTATCCCGGTTTTTACATCGCATAGAAAAATAATTAAGTCAGCTTGTTCTATAGCTATTTGAGCTTGTATTACTACCGCTTTATCTATTGGCATATCTGAATCAGGAATAATTCCACCTGTATCTACTACTAAAAATGTATGATTACTCCATTCAACAGTTTCATATTTTCTATCTCTTGTAATACCTTCCTCAAAATCAACTATCGCACTTCTTTTTCTGCAAAATCTATTGAAAAGTGTGGATTTGCCAACATTTGGTCTGCCAACAATAGCAACAATAGGTTTATGGTTCATTAATTAAATTCCTTTCAAATGTAAAGCATCCCATGGCTTTTTTAGGTAGTATTTTAAAATCATTTTGTCTTTTCCTAATAATGAATCAGGATAATTTTCTAGTGAAGTATCAGAAGTTTGAGCTGTTGTATCAGAATCAAACTTATGCACTGTTTGTTTATTTTCTAAAACCAAATATTTAGAAAATTTAATATCTTCATTTTTTGCTACTTCTTCAATGATGCTTATACCTTCAGAGATTATATCCAGAGTTGTAAATTGCATTAAATTTGTATTACAGATAAGCTCGGTTATTTGTAACTTTGATGTTGATTCCAGCATATTCTTCATATTCACTATATCATAATAATCAGCCGTAAAAGGTCTTTTTGTATTAATCACAAAATGCATTTCATATCCTCTTCTTTGAATATCTTCTGCAAATCTGCCTAATACTTTGCAACCGGCAGGATCACCACCAACATCAAGTATAACTGTTTTACTTAAGTCATTAATGACTCCTTTTATCTTCGGAGATAACATTGGTAAATCAGCATGACTGAAATGACCTTCAGGTGCTATAACTTCTATACTTTCTTTTGCAAATTCATCTCTTACATCTCTGGAACGAAAATATGGATTTACAATATCCATATCTACTAGAGTAATGAAATTATTATCTTGATTATCTTTATTTAATGATTTATATATCTTTGCAAGATTTATTGCATATTCACTTTTTCCGCTTCCATACGCTCCGATGACGATTAATAATGGATTAGTTTTCATTAAAAATCTCCTTTCAATGCCATTTTTTTAAATATTTAAATTTTGTTAAGTTTTTTTTTATATAGTTTTTAAAAACTCAAAATTCTTTATATAAAAATCAAATATTATATATAATTTTTGTATATTTTTAAACCACTAACTTACTGACTAACATATAATTAATGAAAATTATCAAATATCCAAGAAGCTATTTGATAGAGTAAAAAATAAGATTAAAGACAGTGCATCTACAATTGTTGTAATTAACGGACTTGCCATTATTGCCGGGTCAAGTTTTACTTTCTTTGCAAAAATTGGTAATAAACAACCTATAATTTTAGCTAGAATAACAGTTGCAAACAGACTCGAACAAACAATTATCGTTATTGTAATTCCTGCATTATCAAAAAGAAGAATTCTAAAAAAATTAACAAAAGCAAGAATAAAACCAACTAGTAAACTTACTCTAAACTCTTTCCATAATACCTTATACAAATCATTAAATTGTATTTCGCCTAAAGCTATACTTCTAATTACCATAGTTGAGGATTGAGAACCCGCATTTCCACCTGTATCCATAAGCATTGGGATAAAAGATGCTAAAATGACCACAGATTGTAAAACATCCTCATATTTTCTGATAATAGCTCCCGTAAATGTTGCCGAAATCATCAATACTAAAAGCCATATAATTCTGTTTTTTGCCAAATGTAATATTGGAGTTTTAATATATTCTTCATCAGAAGGAGTCATTGCCGCCATGATTTGAAAATCTTCCGTATTTTCTTGTTCTATAATATCGACAATATCATCAATAGTAATTATTCCGACCAAGCAATTTTCTTTATCAACAACAGGCATAGAAGTATAATCATATTTTTTAAACAGATCAGCTATGGCTTCCTGGTCATCAAAAGTATTGACCTTAACAATGTCTGTATTCATAATATTTTCAATGATTACATCATCTTGATTTAAGATTAACTTTCTGATTGATACAGTACCTTCAAGTCTGCGAAAATTATTAATTACATAGCAATTATTAATTGTTTCTTTATCAACACCAAATTCTTTGATATAGTCTATTGCTTCTTTAACTGTCATTTCTTTTTTTAAATCGACTAACTCAGTTGTCATAAGACTTCCTG
>CAZJNG010000145.1:0-6481 GCA_964547265.1 uncultured Candidatus Cloacimonadota bacterium
TCACAACTAAAGGCAAGGATAAAGGTACCGGATTAGGCTTGACTATGGTTTATAATATTGTAAAAGAGCATAAAGGCTTTATAGATGTTTACTCTGAAGTTGATTTAGGCACTACCTTCCATCTATATTTCCCGGTATTTCATTCCAAAGAGTTTATTGAAGAAATCGAAGTAAAGAACCAAAAATTTATTGATAATGGGCTTGTATTAATAATTGATGATGAGCCTCTTGTCCGAAATACGGCTAAAGAGATGCTTGAAATTTGTGGTTATCAAGTAGAAACTGCATATGACGGAGATAATGGGATTGAAAGATATTACGAACTAAAAGACAAAATTAAATTTATAATCTTAGATATGATTATGCCTAAAAAATCAGGTAAAGAAGTTTTTTATATACTAAAAAAAGACAATCCGGAAATCAAGATTATTCTTGCCAGTGGATTTAAACAAGATGAGCGAGTTGATGAGGTTCTTAAAGCCGGAGCTTCAGCATTTATTCAAAAGCCATTTACACTGGATAAACTAGTTTCAATCATAAAGCATGTTTTTAAAATAAATGAGTAAAGAAAAAATTTTTAAAATAAAACCCTTTTTATCACTCACTATTGCGATTCTTTTCCTAATAATTTTTATTCTTAATATTCTGACAATTTATGATAGTTATAAGACATTTAGGTATATTAAATATTCAAAGAAATCTTATTCCATGATGTGTTCAGTTCATAAGTTAATTTACTGTATCATCAATGAAAAGAACCAAATTCTGACCTTACCTAAATCAAATCATGAAAAATTGTATAATAAAACTAATTCTTGTGTAAATAAAATTATACAAAAAACATCTCAAAATAATCAATCTAAAGACATTTCTAAACAGATTAGTGTTTTACTTACTGAACTTGAAGAATTACGAAATGTATCTTTTAATAAATCAACAGACGAACAATACATATTGTATTGTGATTTTATTGACAATAGAACCAAGCTATTTAAGTATCTTGTTGATATGCCTACAACAAGAGGTGTTGGAGCAAGAATCTGGGCGACTTATACTTTAATTCATTTGGAATACTCTATTGAACAACTATCTGTTTGGCTTAACCATTGTGAAGACAATCAAGACTATCATGAAACTTGTTATTTACTAGCTAATAAAGTAAAAAATAATATGAAAACAGCACTTAATGCTCCAACCTTTAGTATTTCAGAAAATTCAGTTAATAATTTGGAAATGCTTAAAAAGCATACTAGTTATGAACTTTTAAATAATCTGCCATCAATAACAATGGAGGAATTAGTTACAGATAGACATTTATTTCACGACTTATATAAAAAAACATCTGACATTATAAATTTCGAAACAAGCTTAAACAATAAGTATATTGAAAAGCAGTTAATGATTCAATTAATAGTCCTAACTATATTAATAGGGACTTTTATCTTGTTGTCTCTTTTACTTTTATATTTGGTGCAGTTTTTTAAAAGAAATTTATTTAAGCCACTTGAGATGCTCAGTTTAAGTGTACAGAACTCATCTTTCGACCTTATAGAGCTTAACAGTATTAAGAGCTTTGAGTTTCAAAAATTTGCTTCTATTTTAATCGACTACCATTTACAGAACGAAGAATTTTTAAGGAATAAAGAAGATTTAAAAGCAATCTCAGAACACACTTATAATTGGGAATTTTGGATTGATGAATTTGATAATCTCAGATATGTTTCACCTTCATGTGAAAAAGTTATTGGTTATACATCTCAAGACTTTTTAAATCAAAAGGTTTTAATTAAAGATATTATTCATTTTGAAGACAAAGAAAAATTTCAACTTCATCACTGTAATACAGAAACATGCGAAAACAGTATAGATTTAAGATTTATTCATAAAAACGGTAGTATAAAATGGTTTAGTCATGTTTGTAGAAAAATATATAATAATGGCAGATATATAGGTATCAGAGGAGTAAACATCGATATAGATGATAGAAAGTCTCTGGAAAATAAACTAACTCAATCAACACAAATATATAAATCATTAATCAGTGCTTCTCCTGATGCGATCTGTGTTACTGATGTCTCGGGTAACATTGAATTTGCATCAAGAACAATGCTCGAATTGTTTAAAATTGAAAACTTTAATTCTATTAAAGACAAGAAATTTAAAAGCTTGATTTCATCCGAATATCAGGAAATGTTTTTTAATAACCATAATAAATTGCTGGAATCTAAAAAAGCAGTAATCGCTAAATATGAAATTATATTCAACGAAACCGAGCACAACAACAAGAGAGATGATTTAACAAATAAAATAATTGTAATAAACTCTGCTCCGACTCTAGATGAAAATAATAATATCATGAAAATTATCTCCGTCATCAGAGATGAAACATATATGTATAACTTAATTAATAATTTAGAATTATTGAAAAGAAAAGCAGAATTAGCAAATCTCTCGAAAAAGAAATTTATTAGCCATATAAGCCATGAGCTAAGAGTCCCAATGAATGGAATTATGGGAATGCTTGAACTGCTTAAGTTAACAGAGTTAAATAATTTACAAAATGAATATGTGCAGTTACTAAAGGATTCTTCTATAAATATGATGACAGTTATCAATGATTTACTCGATTTATCTAAAATTGAATCAGGAAACTTTCAAATCACTATTTCTGAAATCAATCTACATGATTTAGTTCAAAGAACAGTAAAACTTAATAATCAAATCTTACAGAATAAATTTTCTCAAGGATTTATTAATAAGATTCACAATACAAGTTTAGAACTTCATATTGACAATAACATGCCTAAGATATTTTTAGGTGATTCATACAGACTAACTCAAGTCCTGAATATATTAATTTCAAATGCCATAAAGTTTACTGATAAAGGAATAATAAAAATTTATATAAACTTACTACAAACCATTGAAAACAAAGCAGATATTGAAATAAAAATATCTGATACCGGTCTTAACCTTTCTCAAAAAGATACAGACTTATTACTTAGAGAAAATAACTCAGCAATGGATAATTTACCTGAACTATATATAAATCTCGATATCGGCTTACAAATAACTAAAAATATCTTAAACTTAATGAATGGCAAGTTAAAAATTGTTAAAACAGATAATTTTAAGAGTGACCTTATTATTAGATTTAATCTTGATTTAGTGGCTCAAAAATTCGATAGTAATATTGTTAAAAATAAGGTTAAATCCTTAATCTTTAGCAGTAGTATTCAATATCAGGATTTCTTTAATAATCACTTTAGTGGTTTTGGAATCTCAGTTGATATTTGCTCTAATTTAACAGATTTTATAAACACCTTAATCAAACAAAATAATAGTGACGAAGCTTATAATCTTGTTATAACAGATACTATCTCCAATAGCATAAATTATTGTAAAATCATCGACTTTATTAAACATGAAATTTATTTAAATGGTTCTGGTAAAACAAAATTTATTCTCATCGCTAATTCAGAAATGAACAGTAGTGAAAAAGAAAGCATTCTATCTACTTTTGACTTTATTCTTGTTAAGCCGATTGATGTTAAAAAATTAGACTTATTTATCCAAAGTTTTCAAGACTATTTAAATAATCTTAATTCGGATAATTATAGTTTTGACACTAAAGAAATAAAGCACCCGTCAATTTCAGAGGGAATCAATTTATTACTTGTAGAAGACAGTTTTGTGAACAGAACATTAGTTCTAGAGATGTTAAAAAACTTGAAATGGAATATTTTTACAGCTGAAAATGGTCAAATAGCTATAGATATGTATAAACAAAAACACTTTGATTTAGTTTTAATGGATATACAAATGCCGATTATGGACGGTTATACTGCTACTAAACATATTAAAGAAATCCAAAAACAAAAAAACATGTTTGTTCCAATTATTGCATTGACTGCTCATGCAATGAAAGGCGACAAAGAAAAATGTCTAAATGCCGGTATGGATGATTATCTTTCCAAACCTGTAGATTATAATACTTTAAAAACAATGTGCGATAAATGGTTACTAAAAACATCTGCACAAACTGAAACAGAAAGTATTAAGAATGAGATATTAAACTCTGATTATCTTAATATTGCAGATTTAGCTGAAAGTATCAGAATTGATGTTGAAACTTATAAAAGCTTGTTAATAATATTGTACGATGAAACTCTAAATTCTGAAAGCATTATCCGAAACCAATTAAGTATTCTAAATAGTGAAAACATAAATCAAAATAATTCTGTTCTAATTAAAAATACTCTTCACAAATTAAAAGGTCAGTTTTTAAATCTTAATATACCATACTTGACTGATATATTAGTTGAACTTGACAAATCATTTAAAGATTTAAATTTTGATAAACTTGATAAGCAATTACGAATTTTTGATGACGAACTTAACAATTTTTATAACTGGTTGAGAAATTTAAATATTATAAAATAACATTATCAAAATAAAACCAACTTTCAGGAATTCAATAATTTATATTTTATAGTTTTTCAAGAAAATTATTTTACTCTCAGTAATCTACGCTAAGTACTTACCTAACAACGCTAACTCCTAACAAGATAAGACATGAGGAGCTGTCTGATTTTCGATTTAAATGGTTTTTATTAATACTTTTTATTAAAGAAAACCCTGATAATTAAACAAGTAACTGTTCCAAAGTAATTGAAGAAATTAGTAATTTCATGGAAATAACAAGGGACCTCCAAGATGCTTTTTCCCTCTTGGAGGTCGGTTAAAGATTAGTGGTTTTTACTTATTAATAAATAAGGAGTTATATGTACGACTAATACTTAAGATGCAATCATTTCTATAACTCTAATAGCTTGTCCGGTTGATCTAAACTAATAGTAGTATGCTCTCCTGATTTTAAATTTTTTATTGTTAACAAATTATTTTCTAACTCATCGTCTCCAATAATGATAGCATATTCTGCATTCAGTCTGTCTGCCATTTTCATCTGAGCTTTTAATGAAGTTTTTTCGATATCAAAACCAACAAAGATATCGTGTTCTCTCAAATAATTTATTAATTGAATTGCATTTGCAAGTACAGTATCACCAAATCTAACCAGATAAAATTTTGCTTTTTTATTATTATCAATATTTATTCCTTCTTGATCTAATGATAATAGAATTCTTGAAAATCCACCGGCGAAACCAATTGCGGGAGTTTCCTTGCCACCCATTTGTTGAATTAATCCATTATATCGTCCACCTCCTCCTAAAGCATTTTGAGAACCCAAGTTAGTATTAATAAACTCAAAAGCTGTTTGAGAATAATAATCTAGTCCTCTGACAATAGTAGGATTAACCACATAAGGTATTTTTAAAATATCAAGGTATTTTTTAACTTCATCAAAATGATTTTGACATTTTTCATCAAGATAATCAAGCATTGAAGGTGCATTTTTTGAGAAACGGCTACATGATTCAACCTTGCAATCTAAGAGTCTTTTAGGATTTTTATCATATCTAAGCTTACAATCATTACATAATTCATTAAATATTGTTTTATAATAATCTTTTAAAACCTGATTATAAATCTCAGAACATTCCGGACATCCAATACTATTAATCTCTACTTTAAAATGCTTTAACCCTAACTTATGCAAGAAATTATAAAACACTGCAATTACTTCAGCATCATAATATGGATGATTTGATCCTATACATTCAATTCCAAATTGTGAAAACTGTCTGCTTCTTCCTGCTTGCGGTCTGTCATATCGAAACATAGGACCTACATAAAAAAGCTTAGTTATTGATGACTCCACCCACATATTATTTTCTACAAAACTCCTGATTACAGGTGCTGTACCTTCCGGTCTTAAAGCAAAAGTTCTACCTTTTTTATCTTCAAATCTATACATTTCTTTTTGAATAATATCCGAAGTATCACCAACACTTCTTTCGAAAACCTCGCTATGTTCAAAGATAGGAGTAACTATCTCCTGATATCCATAATTTTTTGCAACCTGCCTGAATATTTTATCTATATACTCCCATTTATGACTCTCTTTGGGTAAGATATCATAAGTACCTCTTGGAACTGAATACTTAACTGTCATTTATATCTCCTTAAATGTTTAAAACCCAGATTATTTTTTGTTAAAATCTCGGCAAGTTTTTTTTTACTTTTCATTCTTATTACCTCTTCTTTCTCAACCTTAGAATGAACTGTAAACAATCGCTATTTTGTCAATTTTTTACACAATTTTTTAATTTATAACCTCTTAACCATATAGTTTGATACATTTTAAACAATATAAAAAGGTATTGTTTTAAAGAGTCTAATTTGCATTAAAACATTGAACAATAATATATTAGAGCAAATACTTTACAGTATGATGTAATTTTTTTGTACAATTGCGAAAAACTTAGTTGACAAGAAAATGCTTACTCCATAAAGTTTACTTTATAGGCTTAGTATGGAGGGTAAAAAATGAACTCAAAAGATGTAATGTCAAAGGCAT
>CAZJNG010000146.1:0-6478 GCA_964547265.1 uncultured Candidatus Cloacimonadota bacterium
CAATCTGCAATCTTGAAGAAATCTGAAAACAATTCAGTACTTAGGACTGTCGGGATGAAGTTCATTAGATGAGTTGCTTCGCTTTCCATCTTTTCCCAAAAGAAACCGGTTTTCTTATACAGAGGAACAGCCTTTGTATTTCCTCCCCAAGTGAATAAATCTAATCTTGGATAATTAAGTTCAATTGTTCTTTCAATGGATTTTAAGAGTAAAGCCTTGCCTATCTTTTTATTATAATACTCAGGTAAAACATTAATTAAATCAACATATAATGTGTTTTCATCATGAGAGTATTTAGATAATTTGCAGTAGCCTATAACTCTTTCATCATCCAAGGCTATGAAGAGATTTAAATATGATGATTGTTCTTCTTCTGATATTACTATATCTTCTGTGCGATTGCCTGCATTTCCGTTCCAGCCTTCTCCACTAAGATTCCACATTTCAGCCACACCTTTAGCATGACTTTTGTTATATTCTACAATTTTTATATTAGTCATAAATTCCTTCGTTATTCTTAATTTTTAGCCTTTGAAATATATTCAAAGCGTTGTTATAAAATACATCATTATAATGCTTTTCGGGGATGGTTTGCTTAATGAAATTAATATAAGCGTTCATTGGTACAATTGGCCAGTCACTACCATAAATCAATTTATCATACCTGTCAGCTAAAATCAAAGCTGTTTTATACATATTTATAAATAGTTCTTGAGAACTAAACCTCTTGATTTTCCCCTTATCTCCTTCAAGTAAACCTGATAAATCTGCATAGACATTTTCATTTTTATAAATAATTTCAGCTGTATCTATAAGCCATGGATTGCCAAGATGAGCAATTACAAATCTTATTTCCGGGTGTAATACTGCTAACTCATCTATTTGCAGGGGATGTGAGTACTTCAATAAACCCCTTTTACTAAAAGTATCACCGCTATGAATAACAATGGGTAAATTATATTCTTTAGCGATAGCATAAACCTGATTGTAAATCTTATCAGCTAAGTAATAATGATAGTAACCTGCGTAAATTTTCAAGCCCACACATTGAGAGTTTTCACAAGCATTTTTAATCTTCTTTATTGAGTCAATATCTAAATCCAAAGGATTGATTCCTGTACAAAAATAAAAGTTTTCAGGTAACTCTGCTAAATCACATAACATAGGATTGATTGCCTTATTATCCGGAAATAATCCTTGATTTGTTTCCGTTAAACCCATTGAAACACCTGCAACAATGTTGTTGTCTTTACATTCTTTAAGAAAGCCGACCTTTGTATAGTCTATACAATTATTCAAGGCAATTTCTTCAAAACTCTTAATCTTTGAATAATGAAAATGAGCATCAATAACCTTCATCATAAACCTCCTACAATAAATAACATACCACTCTGAACTATATAATTATATCTCATTAAGATGTCAATCATTATTTTTATAATAAAACTCATTTTGGATATGTTTTCACATAGAGTCGCCCTATGTCATTAAGTTAAGGATTTGCTAAAGGGAGTTCCTCGCTCAGCAGGGACTTCCTTTAGCAAATGTCAATGGCATTTTAAATTGGTACAGTTTCGGCATAATAAAATGATGCAGTTTTAGAATTATTTCAAGATGCCGTTCTCCGTATCGCTTCTCTGGAGCTAAAAGATTGCGGGGGGTGAATCTTAAACCCTGTGCTCACCTATTGTGTCGCATCTACAATGCTTTTTATTGAAACTCAAACCTGTGTTTGAGTATGATAATTATTTTTGAAATAATCTTGCATCAATACAAAAGGAAGTCTGTTTTATTCACAGAAGGTATTGCAGAAAATGAAGAAATCTAATTTAAGACTTGAATATTTTCCAGAATTACTGCATTTATTTTTTCACTGTTTGCTTTTGCAATCTGTCTGTTATAGTCAAAAGCTAAGCTTGTTAAGCTATGTCTTTCAATAAAGTAGATGCTCATTGAAAAAATAAACATTAAAGATGATTAAATCATTATCAAGACTTAGTGTACTAAAAGCTATTGTTGAAGGCTTAATAAATATTGCAAAAAAAATATTATTAGAAAGTCTTGATTATGACAGAATTCAAGATTAGTTCGAGTTTCTACAACTATAAGATTACTGTTTTAAGCTTGTTATATCGCAAGGCTTATCGTCAAAAATATATGACGAAGATTATGACTCATAACCATAAATAAAGAGAAATAGATAAAAATTTCAAAATTTAGTCTTGAAAATATAATATGCCTCAAAAATTAAAACACATTTCAGAAATCACTTTATCAAAAGCATTTTCCTTGTTTTTGCTACATTATTTGCACCAATAAGTTTAGCAATGTAAATTCCGGAGGATACAGGTTTATCATGATTATCTTTTCCGTTCCAAATGTGTTGATTTTGTCCTTTAGTAAAATATTGTTTATCAAAGGATTTAACAATTTGACCTTTGATGTTATAGATAGTTAATTGAGCAGATTGATCATAAGGTAGGTTAAAGGTAATATTTGTTATAGGATTAAAAGGGTTGGGATAGTTGTTTAATCTTAAGCTAGCATTAGGGGTGTAGGCTGTATCAGTGTTTGGTGTTTCTTCATTGAATCTATTTAAAATATAATTTATAAAATCTTTTACTTGATTTGTCTTTATGAAGTATAAAGGTATTGAGGTAAACATGATTTTGGAATTGCCTTTTTCTGTGTAAAAGGCAACAGTCATTCCGTCAAAAGCAGCTTGTTGTTGGTTGTCTGATTCTGAATCATAAGTATATAGGTTTTCGTAGTTTTCTCCCCAAAAGACTTCCATATTAAAAAGCTTCCCGTTAAACTGATCAGGAACTTTTTCTGTTTCAACCTCAAGCATAGGTAAGTTGGTGTTTTGTGGCACTGCTCTAGAAAATCTTGGAGCAATGTTTTTATTTACTCCTTCTAGAAAAAAGTATTGATATGCAGGATGGTTATTGTTAATTTCAAAAGGGTAAGAAGTATCTAATAAATTCAAAAAGGCAACAGGATTATTTGCTGTTAAGATTAAATTTCCTCCCATATCTATAAAATCTTTTAGAATTGCAAATAAATGAAAATACATTTGATTTGAAATTGAACTTTTATGTAACAACAGAGTTGAATATACTCCAATATCCATAATACTGATATCAGTATTAACTATTACTTCTTCATATTCATATTCGCTTAAAACTGATTGATAAAAAGCATCAATTGCATCTTTACTCGGCATTAATAGATTTGTCTCAGAATATGATGAGAAATCAATAATACAGATACCTTGATTTAAACTAAGTGTTCTTAATTTGTTGATATATGCAGGTTCGCTTTCATTACCGGATAAATCCGAACAAGTAAAGGCGTAATCATACCATATTTTATCTTCAGCAGTGATATCAATAAAATTTGTTTGCGAAATATCAACATTTGCCAGCTCATAAAAATCGGGGTCTCCGGTTATTCTTCTATACACTTTATAATCAGCTATATCCAGTTCAGTATTTGCATTCCAGCTAAATATTATATTATCCTGATTAACCTGATATTCCAAACCTGCTACCATACGGGGGATAGATTTAGGTGTTTCATATCTAATATGTCCAATATTTAAGTTCTCTTGGTAGACTGCATGGAGTTTAACTTTATATTCTTGATTTTCAGAAAGTCCGTTTATGAAAAAAAAATCGTCTGAAGTAAAGATTTCAGAAATCTCATTTGTGTTTAGATTTTCAACAATTAACAGATAAGAGATTTCTTGATTTTCAGATTCATTCCATTCAGCTTTCAAAGATTGTCCATCACCTGTATCTATAAGCCTAAACTCTTCAATGTCATAATTAAATGCATCGGCTATTGATAAAGTTACACTACTGATAAGTCTTATAAATTGAGTGGCATAAGGGATATTACAATTTTCAACCAAATCAGTTGCCATATGATAATGAGGACTAAACTCAAACTCACAAAAATACAGTACAGGGAAACCCGCATCATAATAACTCTGGCTATCACTTCCTTTAAGCGTATAATCAATACTCCTTGTATCCATGCTCATATTTTGCCCATATTCCATCGCTATATCATGCAGTATGTCATTTCCCGGATAATATACTATATTATATATCCAGTCAGGATCTGTTGCAGTTGCAATCATATCACAGTTAATCATTGCCTTTACCTGCATCCCTTGTTCACTAATCTTATTTGCATCATAATACGAACCTTTAAGACCAAGTTCTTCCATTGCAAAAGCTACAAACCTAATACTTGATTTTGGGGTATAATCATTTTCTTTAATTATTCTTGCAGTTTCTAATATTGCAGCAACACCACTTGCATTGTCATCTGCACCGGGTGCAATATCGATTTCATCATAAAAAGTAATAGAATCATAATGAGCCCCCAAAATTACGAAATCTTGCGGAGTTTCTGATCCGATTAGTGTACAAATCACATTTACTTGCCAGGTACACTGACTATAATGTTCTACATAAAAAGAATCTAACACCACATCAGTATAACCCATTTCTATAAACTGATCGGCTATCCATTGTGCTACTTCAAACCTGTTTTCGTTATATGCATGCCTGCTTTCAAAATTCTCTAAACTTTGCATATAAAAATTAACTGATTCAGGATTTATACTTGTAATAATATCGTCATAATCTCTATGTAAATTTTTATAGTTTGTTGAAATAGTCATTGATTTTAAACTTATATAAATTATCAAAAAGAAAAATGCCAATGAAATCATTTTAATTCTTTTCATTAATTCCTCCATTTATTCACCTTTAAACAAATTATTGATTCTTTTATAATTGTGTCAATAAAAAAAATAATATTTTTGATTTTAATAATATTAAGTAATAGCTTTGAATAACAATATTATGTGAATTCTTAACATGAAGTGTTGTGTAATATTAAGACTAGGTTTAAATTTTATTAGAAGTTCTGTTTTATTTATTGACTTTTAAAGAATCTACCACCGACCTCCAAGAGGGAAAAACCAACCTGGAGGTATCTTAATGCTTGCCCTTATATTGTCATAATGATTAGTTAAAATATTCTGTATTTAGCAATAAAAAGAAAGATTATTTAAAAATTTTATATTTTTTATTTTACTATTTTGCAATAAATTATAGCCACGATTAGCACTCTAATGAAAAGATTGCTAAAAAAAATGTTGCGTATTTTAAAAATGTAGTTATATTGTTTGTAGATTAAAAAAATTAAATAAAAAAAGATATGGAGGTGTAAGATGTTAAGAGTAGTAAGAAGAAACCCTGAAGGAATAAGTTTGCCCTTTTTCCCGATATTCAATATGTTTGATGAGTTTGTCAAAAACTCTACAAGCGATGAAATGAAAAACGACAATCAAGGTTACTGTGCAATGCCTTTAGACCTGACAGAAACAGAAAAAGATTACAGGGTAATCGCTAACTTGCCAGGGATTAAAAAAGAAGAAGTGAAGATTTCATTAGAAAAGAATCAGCTTACAATCGAAGCTGAAAACAAAAATAATGTCGAAGATGAGAAAGCAGTATATCACCACAAAGAAAGATTTTGCGGAAAATATCAAAGAGTGATTTACCTGCCTGAAAATGTTGATGTAGATAATATCAAAGCCAAAATGGAAAATGGATTAATTGAACTGATTATCCCAAAACAAGAAGTTAAACCACAAAAACTTATAAACATTGAATAAGGAGGATAAAATGAAACTCGTACCATTTAAAAAACAACAACGGGATCTGTTTTCCGGCATGCCATTGTTTGACGACTTTTTAGACAAGTTTTTCAATGAAGATCTTGTGGATAATTCAAGATTAATGGCAGTTGATGTTCTGGAGACAGAAAAAGAATTTAAGGTTATGGCAAATTTACCGGGAATCCCTAAAGAAGCAATAAACATCTCGCTTAAAGAAAATCAACTCATTATTGAAGCTAATCATGAAGAAAAAAAAGAAGATAAAAAAGCAAATATTATCAGGTCAGAAAGATATGTTGGTAAATATCAAAGGTATATTAGTTTACCTGAAAACTGCGATACCGAAGATATTAAAGCTAAAATGGATAACGGAGTACTAAACTTAATTATCAAGAAAAAAGAACCAAGTCCAAAAAAACAAATAGCAATAGATTAAATACACCAACTAAAAATCAAGTTAATGCAAAAAAAAGAAGTTCCATAATGGAACTTCTTTTATTTTGCTTTATTTGTATTTGGGATGGTATCTAAAATGCTGCCTTGAAATGTAATCAGAATGGAAACCGGACGGCTCGTCCGGTCATTTCAAAAAACATTATAATATTATAATCTGTTGTAAATCAAGAAATTAAGGTTTGTAAATCATGCTCATAAAAACTGCCGAGACGAGCCGTCTCGGTACCAGTTTTAATGGGTTTTTGACATTTTGGAACAAAATCTATAAATGCTGCCTTGAAATGTAATCAGAATGGAAACCGGACGGCTCGTCCGGTCATT
>CAZJNG010000147.1:0-6446 GCA_964547265.1 uncultured Candidatus Cloacimonadota bacterium
AAATTGGCAATACCATGATTATTAAAGATACTGAAGGTAATATCAATAATTTTAGCACTCTTACAATCTATAAAAAGGAAATTTAATGACTTCCAATGATTTAAACCTACTAAAGCAGGGGAAACCACCTACCAGTGACCACCTAATCCAAGAATTAACTGTCTTAAATCCATGGATAATCAATATGAAAGAATATTGCATAAATCAAGTCATAAGTAATGGTGGCTGTAAGGTAAAAGTTGTACATGGAGACTCAGGCACAGGCAAGTCTCACTATTTAAATTATTTGCGTCTTTTTTCAGAAAAAGAAATGTTCTATTCTGTTTTATTTGATATCTCTTCTACTGAATTTCAAATTATAAACATTATTGAGCTTTACAAAGTAATCGTCTCAAAACTTGATTTTGAAAAGTTAAAAAAATCATTACTAATAAAAATGTTAACTCATCTGGGCTATGATTTAGAAACCTATAATCTGCATCCTCATGGTTTATGTGATTTTATATGTGAATTTGAATCTGCACCTGTCTATACGGCTAAACAATCTATTCGCAGGTGTATTAACGAGATAATAAAAAATCTCGATATTAGTTTTTCATACAGGCTATTCTTAATGAGACTTATGGATGCAATTTCAACTAATGACGAAACAAGCTTAAATATCTTACAAAAATGGTTTTCAGGTGATAAATTAAATGCCTTTGAAAAAAGACAATGCCAGTTATTTGAACCATTAAACAAACAGAATGCTCGTATTTGGTTATATTCTTTCTCAGAAGTCATCAAACTTATTGGTTATAAAGGTTTAATCTTAATCTTTGATCAGTTTGAAGCAGTACTTCCACAGTTTGAATCTACCGTAAAATATACTAATCTGAAAAGAAATGATGTTTACGAAATGATTAGGCAATTAATTGATGACCTAGACTTTTTAAAGAATTTCCTGTTGATTATCTCCGGCAATTCAGAAATAGTCTATGATGAAAAAAATGGTTTACAAAGCTATCATGCTCTTTGGATGAGGATTCAACAAAATTATAAACAAGATGAAATCTTTAATCCTTATGCTGACTTAATAAACAGCAATCTAATCATGGAACAACTTGCCAAAGACGATAAACTTCAATATTTAGCAGATAAACTTGACGAACTTTTTGCTAAAGGCGAATTTGAACTACAAGATTTAATTGAAGATGAGAAACATTTTTATAATGATTTTCAAACTACTATTTTTAAACAAACAAGCAAATATATCCATAAGGCTGAAAATGAGTAATATAGACAACAAAACACAAAATATTCTTTTACTGGAATCAATAAGAGCCGGAATCCCCTCTAAACTAATGATAGAAAACTTACCTGACCTGAGAGAAAAGCACACAAACATCATAGATGAAGACTTAGAAAAACTTGAAAAAAATATAAGCCCCCAAGGAAGAATTATTTGGGGTGAATACGGACAAGGCAAGACTCATTTCCTGAAAATGGTTGAACAATATGTCTTAAGTAAAGGTTTCGCAGTAAGCTACTACACTTTAAACCGAGACTTAGGTTTAAACAACCTTAAAAACCTTTTCCCTGTTCTTGCCGGACAAACTATGACCGGTAACAACAAAATACCCGGCATAATGAATTGTCTGGGAAATGACCCTCTGCCTAATGACTTAACACAAAATATTGCTGACATGGGTGATAAAATCTCTCATCCTTTACCTGCTTATATGCTTCAAGCTTTTTTGAGCTTTAAAGACGCTGATGAAATGATGTCCCTTTATAATAGTATAACCGGAAACTCAAAATATTGGACTAGTTCAAAATCAATTTGTAGAAAAGTCTTAAAGTATGAAATAAAAAATATGCCTAAATTTAGTATCAAAGAAAACTCAATAGCCTTTTTTGAGTTTTTCCCACATTTACTCAAAATGCTTGGCTTTAAGGGTTGGATAATCTTACTCGATGAAATTGAACTCATTGGAAAACTTGGCAAAATAGGAAGATTAAACTCATACCTTAACCTTTCATATCTTTTAAACTGGAGTAAAGAACATAGTCTCCCCATCTACACCTTAGCTGCTTCAGCTAAAACATTACAAACAGATGTATTTTACAGCAAAAAGAAAGATTTCAATAAAATGCCCGAAGCGGCAATGGAAAAATATGGACCAAATAGCCTGGCTCTTATAAATAATTTTTTTACAAAAGCCTTTAAAAGTACTAAAAATCTAAATTTGAACCCTATCAGATCAAAAGAATTTCTTAAACTTTTTCAATCATTAATAGAAATTCATCAAAAAGCAATTGACTGGCAAATTCCTCCTTGTGAAGAACTGGCAAATAAAATAATAAAAATCATTCGACCTGAATTTAAACCTGTCAGAGTAACTATCAGAATGATGATTGAATTACTAGACATTTATGCAGTAAAAGGAACCCTGGTTGAAAACATCACTGAAGAAGAATCTAGTGAATATGACTTAAATAATGAAGATTTTAATGATAATGAAGAAACAAGCGGACTAACAGAACAACCACTTTCAGAAATGTTTGACGAGGTATAAAAATACATCACTTAACAGTAAAAAATCAGCACAAACTTGATGCTTTAGATCTAAAGATTCATAAAAATTTCCCACTGGAATCAGTCTATAAACATCCTGAATACTATGATATTTTTACAGGCTACAACATACCTTCATTTATGAAAGACTGGATGATTAAATCCTTTTCAGACATAAATGGTTTTGATGAAAACGCATGCCTAGACTTTTTAAGAAAAAAAGTTCCACATAAAGAAACTAATATCAGAAAACACCTTTTTCACTCTAAAACTCCCTTTCAGGTATTATCAAGGATTATTGTCCAAACTGATCTGGCTAACGGGAAAATGACCTTTTCAATTCCTGATTTAGGCATTGGATTTAAAGAAGGTATTATCTCACTGGATATCGTACAGGAAAAACTTAATTATCTCCACGAAGGAGAAGTCTGGGGTATTTTGACTCTAGTATATCAAGCTCCAACCCCATATAATAAAGGTGTTATTGTTTTAATTGATTTCAAGCCGTTCCAGCCTTATACTGTAAGTCTTGAATACTATCGCAACGCCAGAAAGTATTTCAGCATAGAAGAATGGATTGATGTACTGGTAAAAACAATGGAGTTTAATCCTAATTACAAAGATAAAGAACTTAACAAAAACTTTGACTTAAAGAAAAAACTTAATCTACTCTCTAGACTCCTTGTTTATGTAGAACCAAACCTTAATATGATTGAGCTTGCTCCAAAAGGTACAGGCAAATCATATGTATTCAACAACATATCTAAATATAACTGGACAGTAAGCGGTGGAGTCATCACACGAGCAGGACTTTTTTATAATATCGCCACTAAAACTCCGGGCATAATACATAATTATGATTTCCTTGCTTTAGATGAAGTAGAAACATTGTCCTTTTCAAACGAAGAAGAAATATTGGGTGCTTTTAAAAACTATTTAGAAAATGGCAAAATAGTAGTTGGAAATTACTCTTCTATTTCTGATTGTGGTCTCATAATGCTCGGTAATATCAAACTAGACCGAAGGTTAAAACCCCGCCATAGAAACTTTTTTCTGGGATTGCCTCCTTATTTTCACTCTTCAGCCTTTATAGACAGGATTCATGGATTTATAGAAGGCTGGGAGATGTTTCGCTTTAATGAAAACCTTAAAATGGTTGGAATTGCATTAAACACAGAATACTTTTCAGAGATACTTCATCAGTTACGAAAAGATAATACCGGCTCTTACATTGTATCAAGTTATTTGGAAATACCTCATAGTGCAGACACAAGAGATGTAAAAGCAGTTAAAAAGCTCTGTAATGCCTATCTAAAACTACTTTACCCACACGCTAAAAACAGAATGGATATACCAAAAGATGATTTTATCAAATATATACTAAACCCGGCACTTGAAAAAAGAGCAGTTATAAGACAACAACTATCCGAACTAGACCCTGAATATTCTCCCGATATGCCTGATATAAAGTGTAAATATTAAATTTTTGATTATTTCAACTTGACAATACAACATACTTTTTTCATTATAGTAAAAAACTGTATTATATAAAGGAGCTTATTATGAAAGGTAAAATACTTGATTTCTCTATTCAATCAAACTCCGGCATTATTACCGGCGACGATGGCAATAGATACAATTTTTCAGGTTCTGAGTGGAAATCTGAAACTCCACCAACAACCGGTTTAAGAGTCGATTTTGAAGCAGAAGAAAAACTTGCCTTAGGTATCTATGTAATCCAAAATGACTTAAAACCTACTATTAAAAAGACAAAAGATAAGCTTGTTGCCGGTTTACTGGCAATCTTTCTAGGATGGCTTGGTATTCATAAATTTTATCTTGGTTTTACAGGACCTGGACTAGTTTATCTTTTAGTAAATACCCTAGGCTGGACAATCACCTGGATTATGCTTGGAATCCCAAATATGGTACTAGGAGTATTTGCCTTGATTGAAGGTATTGTCTATCTCACAAAATCAGATGAGGAATTTGAAGAAACTTATGTAGTTAATAAAAAACAATGGTTTTAAGTCAGATTTGCTTTTAAAATACTATTTAAAAATCCCTTAAGGAGTTAAACGCAACTATTGAAAATACTTGATACAGTCAGCAAGTGGATGGGACAATTATTAATACTTGCAATAATTGTCGGTTACTTTATACCTTTTTTAGCATTTTTCAGACCTATCGTTTCATGGTGCTTAATGTTTTTATTGTTTAGTTCATTTTTAAGCCTGGAATTAAAAATACACAGGTTTTTTCGCAAAGAATTACTGCTTTTCCCTATCATGAATTGGCTAATTCTGCCCCTTGTTGTTTTTTATATAAGCAGATTTCTAAGCATTGATTATAGAATAGGCTTATTTCTCATCATCATAACTCCTCCGGCTTTAGGTTCGCCAATAATAGTCAGGCTTGCAAGAGGAGATGTTGAGTTTTCTGTTGCAAATCTTGTGGTTTTTAATTTACTTTCTCCGGTTGTTTACGCTATATTACCAGGCTTATTTTTTAGTCAAATTTCAGAAATAGCCTCTCCTTTTTCTGTGTTTAAAAGCGTAGCTCTTTACATATTTATTCCGCTTTTACTATCTTTAATCTCAAGGCAATTTTTTAGCTTTAAAAACTTTATCTTGCAAAAAACTGATCCCTTTAAAGGAGTAATTCAACTGTTTATGATTGCAGTTGTCGTCAGCTCATCATCAGCACAGATAAAAGCCCTGCCAATAGCAGAGGCAATAATAATTTTTTCTTTTACTTTAGTAATCTCCTTTATTTATTATCTGACAGGATTTTTAATATGCAGAAGAAACAGCAACTTGAAATATACTTGCCCGGTAACAAGTGGGTATAAAAATACACTTTTATCCATCATTACCGGACTGACAAATTTTAACCCCGTAGTCGCTCTGCCATCAATCTTTTATTTGATTTCTCACCATGTATGGAATGGCTTGATAATTTATCTGGCAAATAAAAAAAAATCAATAAATGATGTTAAGAAAAGTGGCTTGAAAAATGTAATATAAAAAGCCGAAATGTTTGAACGACACAGTGTAGAAATAATTAATTATATAAAGCATAAAATTACTAACTCAATAGTAGAAAACCTGAATGGTAAAATTCAATTAGTCAAAGCCATATCAAGAGGCTTAACGCATTCAAAAATTATAGAGTAGCAATACTTTTCCACTTAAGAAAACTAAATATGCCTCCACAAAAACCTAGTTTGCCATAAATAATAAATATTCTCATTGACAAAAAATAACTTAAAAACTTAAATAGTTATCTATAAAGTATGGAGATGAAAAATGAAAATAGAACTAGTCACAGTACAGGAATCTGAAAAATCTGTTTTAAGGCAAATGATAGAATTATATGAATACGATCTTTCAATTTATACACACGAAGAATTGAATCAACATGGTTTTTATGGTTATTCATATTTTGATTACTATTGGACTGAAGACAATCGTTATGCATATTTTATTAAGTGTAATAATATTTTGTGTGGCTTTGTATTGGTTAATGATTATTGTTATGCCTTGAAAGATGATACAGCTAAATCGATATCTGAGTTTTTCATTATGAAAAAGTATCGACTATTTGGAATAGGAAGAAAAATTGCAATTGAGATTTTTGATCTTTTCCCGGGGAAATGGGAAGTTGATCAGATTCCGGGTAATGAAATTTCTTGCAAATTTTGGGAAAATGTTATCAGCGAATATACTAATGGCGATTATGAAAAATCCATTGTAGATACTGAAGATGGAAAGAAACAAGCTATAATATTTACAAATAAAAAATAACATATATACTAAATAAAATTAAAATAGAAGCTGAAATATTTATATGGTAAAATAGCCATACATATTACCATACAACACTGGGA
>CAZJNG010000148.1:0-6325 GCA_964547265.1 uncultured Candidatus Cloacimonadota bacterium
AGGTAAATTGTAGTTAATTGTCTTTTTTCATTTTTTACCGGATAAAAAAATATATATTGTTTATGGTTACATTCATTAAGCGGGTTAGTTGAGATATGTCCCGACTAGTTTCAAGTAAAGCTTTTTCTGTCAAACAGGTTGACGGAGGGTAGAAATTACGAAGATACCATTCTGAGTGTCCTAACAGCCGGGTTCAACTTTCTTACTGAAAACAATCCGGGAATTCTTTGGTGCTCCGATATTCAGAAATCAGATATCCGAGCCCTGGTGGTGCACTTGCAGAAAGACTACATATCCAAATTTAAAAGGAACATAGGAATCTCTTCGGTCAGGAAAATTGTTCAAGGTTGTGGGTTGGTAGTTGATTTCTTAATCGGCCATGCTAAAGAATTCAAAATAAAATCTCCGATCCCCAAGGAAAATGTCTTTCATGATATTTCTTTTTACAACACGAGAAATATGGAAAAAAGGACCGAAATCATTCCGGATATTGTTGCAGACGAAATATATTCAAAGCTGCAGCAGCTAAACCCTTTACATCAGTTGATGTATAAGATCTTCATGGATACGGGTTTGAGGCTAAAGGAAGTTACCTTCTTGGAAGCGGATTGTATATCAGCTACAGAGTATGAAAATATTAAACACCTAAAATACATACCGTTTAAAACCCTTACTTCCAGAAGGAAAAGATCCCTTACTGACCATAGAAAAATGCTGATACCCGAATACCTTGCAGATGAAATACATAAGCAGATTGTCAGAAGTAAGTGTTTGAGAGATAAATACAATACTCCATATATTTTCACCAACCAAATCAAAGGCCACAGAGCAGCAGTATCCCAGGGAAATGCTTTTGTAAATGCTGTAAATAGGCTGATAAAGGAACACAATATCACTGATGCTGACGGACAACTATGGAAGTTTAGCAGCAGGCAGTTCCGAAAAACGCTGGTTTCAGTGATGATTGAAAATGGTGCAACTACCGATGAAATTGCTTATTGGCTGGGACATTTGAAAAAAAGAACAGCAAGGGAATATTATGAAGATATTCGTAAAATCCAACTGGCCGATTTGAATGCGGATTACTTCCGGAAGACATTTGATGTATTAATGAGTACTCAGCAATTCAATAAATTTTCTGAAGCAGAGAGGAAAGCCTTGTATATTGATTTCAGGCTGAATTACAGGGCCGTAGAACTGGGACACTGCATGAAACACTTTACCGAAGAGACTTGCAGTTATTTGACAGGGAAAACTCACTGTGCTACCTGTGCGAATCTTTGCACCGGTCCTAAATATCTTAAGGATTGGATCCGGCTACGGGATTCTCAAAGAAGAATTGTAGATGAGCTGCTGGATTTGTACAAAAAGGAAAGCATAATGGACTATCGGGACTTTAAGGAATATCAGGCAGAGATGTATCTGTTGAATATCTACGAAGACGTAATTAATAACATCCAAAAGCAAAACGGTTCAAACCCGTTGTAGGGAAGGAGCAGGTGCATGAACTCAAGGGCTGTACTCATAAAAGAGGACTACAATACTGACATGAAACACCAGTCACAGAGATTACTCCCTTCTCTGGGTACCGGTATTAATTTTGATGATGATATATGGTTTTGCGATAAACTTAAGAGAAGCCCGTCGCAACTTACATGCCATTGTACCATTTACTTCTCAAATGTACCCGAAAGATTCAAAGAAATCGTCAAGTACTTTGTACTCAAAAGGTTTGAGGATGGTAGAAGTTTTGAATGCATAAGTTCAGGCATAAGACATATCAATACATTCTTAATCTTTTTAACAGAAAAATATCCTGGATTGGAATTGGAGTTCATTGATAGAGGAATCATTCTTGAGTATAAGAACTATGTGGAGCAGTCTAAATGGCAGCAATCGACCAAAGAATATAAATGGGGCACCCTGAATGTTTTCTTTGATACCCTGAAGGGCTGGGATGAATTACCCACTAAAAATCCTACTGTCAAAGCTAATCCATTTAGCAGGGATGAAAGCAAGAAATATGACTATAAATATATTCCCGAGTTTGTCCTAAAACAGTTGGATGATATTTTCCGGTATAAGGAGCTTCCGCTCTATCAAAAGACAATTTACTGGATAATGCGGAGTTTTCCGTCACGAGTCTCGGAAGTGGTTGGCGTACAGTTGGATTGCCTGAAGCCTTTTAACGGTAATTGGGTATTGTTTCTGCCTTCATGGAAACAGAATGGCGGATACATTCTTCCAGAACTTAGAACGTTGCATATGAAATATGAAGGCCACTGTAAATACCTGATTGACTTAATAAGGGCGCAGCAAAAGGATTCAGAATCCCTGCAAGACAGGCTTGAACAAGAAAAGAGGGGGATGCTTTTTACCTATGAGGAGGCCAGAATTAATGTTTCCAAATATAAAAAAGCAGGGATTGTAACATATGACACCCCAAATGTTTTACATATAGCAAACAAGGAAATAGTTTCACGGCTTTTAACGAATGTCAGCAAGTACTTTGGGGTGAAAGATGAAAATGGTTCACCCTACATTATCACTTCCCACCAATTAAGGCATAATGGAATTACCGACAGGCTCTATGAGGGCTTTAGTCCTGTAGAAATCAAATATATGACGGCACAAAAAAGTGATACGATGATTTTAGAGGCATATAACCATATGAACTTGATGCCTGATAAACTAGCGTCCAAGCAAGCTCTTGTTCATGCTAAAAGCCAGCAAACAGATAATTCTGCGCGGGTCTATTTTAAAGGTAGAATACTCAATCTTGATGAACAGGTTGAAAAAAGGCTACTGAAGAACTTGCGTACCCATAGGCTTAAACATGGCATATGTAGTGATGTTACAAGCTGCCAGAATGATAAACGCTACGAATGCCTTTCGTGCAAGCATTTTGTACCAGATGCAAATGATCTGGAATACTTTGAAAATGAAGTTTTGCAGTGGGAGCGAAGAGCTGATATATATAAGACTCATCCGTTTAAACTTGAGAATGCACTCTACAATCTGAAATTGAACAGGGATATAGTCAAGCGAATCAAGGAGATAGCAGGAACGGAGGCAAAGAGCATATGAAAGATATTTCTGCTGCGTTGAAGGAAAAGCAGGAGCAGACAAGGCAAGGAACAATTGAGAAAATTCAACGTGCAATCATTGACCTGCAGGCTGAGGGGTATTTGATCGGAATTAAACACCTGGTAGAGAGAACAGGCCTATCTCGGTCTGTTTTCAGGAAGCCGCATGTGCAGAGCATTTTGAAAGAAAATAAAATCGGAATCTATAGAGAGTCAAAGTCCGTTCCAAAATCTGATGAAGACTATAGAACACTTGCTTTAACAATGGAGTAAGAGCTCCTGAGAGCCAATAATAAAATTCAGAAACTCGAGGATGACTTAAAAGACAGGGATAGGCGAATTGCTAAGTTATCATGTAGCCTTGAGGAAAAAACAAATGAATGTACCCTCTTGCGTGGGGAGATTTTTTCTCTTTCAAAAAAAGCTAAAATCATGGGAGCAGATTCTAGCAATTCCCATTGAGCACAAAATAATCCTATATAAGCCTCTTAGAATCTAACGGATGTATTGAATAGTAAATTATCTGAAGTTTGGCGGCGAAAAGGCTCAAGCCTTGACTAGAAGCTTGAGCCTTTAAATTAGTACGAACTCCGCCAAACTTTAGATAATTGTCAATGAACGAAACCGCGGTAGGATGTGCAGTGAATTATGGGGAAAGTATTCTCCTGCTTTTATCTTGGAAGCAGGAAAAGTCACTAAAGTACGGAAATAATACATGCAAAGATAGAAAAGTATACTGGAACATGCTAAAATGAACATAGCTTCCCCCTCCCCGCAGCAGGCACTTTCAAAAAGTTATTCAGTTGCGGTCTATTTACGATGGTGCAGCCCTACTGAGCCGACCAAGACCACAGCAGGGACAAATGGAGAAATCCTTACCCGTAAGCTTCATAAGTAACTGGAGGTAGGAAGCTTTTTCTTTTGGTTTCGGTTTCTCAGGTGTACCTGTAAGTTTTTTGCATAATTTTAATCTTGTTGTCTTGTTTATGCTTGCAAGCAGGCCGTAGTGTCTGATTTTAGTAAACCTACTGGGTAATATATGAAGTAAAAAGCGCCTGATGAATTCTCCTGCTGTAACGGTCATAACCTTTTCCTTTTTTCCTTCCCGGTAATCCCGCCATTTGAAGGTGACTTTTCCATCCTCCAACTTTAAAATGCGACTATTTGAGATAGCAACACGGTGGGTATACCGTCCAAGGTACTCAACCACACAACCTGCATTTTTAAATGGCGGTTTACAATAGACAACCCATTCATCCTGATATAAGGTACTGACAAGATTCTGAAAACTGGAATCACTAGCTAGGTACTTCTGTTTACCATGAAACACCAACTCGTTTTGGGTATATGCTTGCTTCAAATAATATAAAAACTTGCCCCTGAATTTCCGGGATAGTACTCTTACCGGGATAAAGAATTTCTTTTTTGAATTTACCCATTGGTTTATACAGTTCAAACCTCCACCCGGTACTACACAATGGATATGGGGATGCAGTACAAGGCTAGACCCCCAGGTATGTAAAATTGATGTAATTCCTAGTTTTGCCCCAAGGTACTTTTTGTCTGCGGCAAGTTCAGTGAGTGTTTCAGATACGGATTTGAACAGGATGGCATAAATTATCTCCTGGTTTTGAAAAGCCATCCCATTTAAAGTATCCGGTATGGTAAATACAACATGAAAATACTTAACATTCAGTAAATCTTCTTTCCTTGCCTCAATCCACCGTTCCTTAGTGAGGGTCTGACATTTTGGGCAATGGCGGTTACGGCAGGAATTGTAGGAGATTCGAGAATAACCACATTCATCACAGGTGTCTGTATGAGCACCCAAAGCACCAGTACGGCAGCGCTCAATAGCAGACATAGCTTTTCGGACATTTTTGGGCAGCTTACGATTATGAAGAAATGATTGTCCATACTGCTGGAAAATATCCTGTAACTCAGGCATTGTTATGCACCTCCTTGTTCTTAGGTTTTCTTCCTCTTTTCTTTTTGGGTTTTACTTCTTTTTGTAAGGTGTCTAGTGGGCTTATGGTTTTGAGAAGATCTGTGGTAGCAACATGGAGATATCGTGCAGTTGTTCTAATGGTAGCGTGACCGAGCAAATCACGGATGTAGAAAAGGCTTGTCCCGCTTTCGAGTAAATGCGTGGCAAAAACGTGCCGAAGGGTATGGACGGTTGCTTTTTTGGTAACGCAAGACTTTTTAAGACATCTTTTAAACATATCTTGAACTCCTCTTTTGGTTATATGAGAGCCTTTTTCCATACCTTCGAACAACCAGAATTTTGGCCTGTACTGTTTCCAGTATTCACGGAGTATTTCCAGATTTGCCTGGGAAAGCAGCGCATACCGATCCTTCTTGCCCTTACCTTGTTCAATGAATATACGCATATTCTTGCTGTCGATGTCGGATATTTTCAGTGCTGCAATTTCAGAAAGGCGCAGGCCTGAACCATAGATTGTCATGAGGATACATTTGTGCTTTAGATTATCTGCAGCATCAAAGATAGCCTGAACTTCATCTTTGCTCAGTATATTGGGGAGGACGTAGGGTTCTTTCAGACGAGGGACCCTTTTGTAATTGAGGTTCTGCTCAAGTGTCACACCATAGAGGAATCGAAGGGCACTATTACTCATGTTAACTGTTGATGTACTAAGCTTTTTGTCGTTCCTGAGATAATGCAGATACTCTCTGATTTCCTGCTCCCAAAGTTCTGTAGCAGGCTTTCTGAAGTACTCCTGGAAGAGCTTTACCCTTTGGCAGTACTCCTTTACGGTACTCTTATTGAGTCCCCGAAGCTGCATATCATATGTCAGCTTCTGAATGATTTGTTTTTGATCCATGTATATCTCTCCTTAAAAATTAGATTTGCATATGAATGCATTCTATTTCTAAAGGATTGACAGAAAAGAAACCAGCACTAACAAATAGCACTGGTTTTCGGTTAGGAGCAGAATTGTAACATGAGGACCACCGCGCTAGCGGTTTAGTTCATTGTCTATTTGTGGAAGTTACCAAAAACTACATAATATGTATATGTTTCAAGCTAACAATCTGCTTTCAAGAACGAACTTGAGATAAGAGTTGAATCCGACTAACTTACACTTGAATAGCAGTCTGTTTTGCAATATAATCAAACAGTAGAAATATTTTCTAAGGTGTAGTTGTTTTCTCAAGGTCAACGATATAATTTATATAATCCTTATAATTAGGAGTTGCTATCTGAAAAATATACA
>CAZJNG010000149.1:0-6314 GCA_964547265.1 uncultured Candidatus Cloacimonadota bacterium
TTTTTTGTATGATTTTTAATCTAACTATTGATTTTTTGACCTAAAACTATATTAATCATCTAAATGTGTCATAAGCGCCTACTTTGGAAACTAAAAAAAATTTAAAATGCATTTCAAAGACTAAACTACACAAATCCATTAACATAAAACCGCTAATTTTTAGGTGACCTCCAAGAGGGAAAAAGCATCCTGGAGGTCACCGGTGTCTTGGTTAATGCTTACAATAAGCTAACTTTCAATAATTAAGAAAATACCTTTTTTTAAAATAATAATATACTTCTGCTTTTCTGTAGTTTAAAATTGTTGTTTTTAATTATTTTTTCAATAGATATTACTTACATTCAGCAGTTAAATAATTAAGGAAGTCACTTAAAATAAGAGACTTCCTTTTTAATTATTTGTATATGTGAAATTATCTTTAAATTAGAGATTGATTCACATAAGAGGTTTACTTATTTATTTTTTACTGAAAATTCTTTTCCAACATTTAATGCCTCTAAATTCTTATTAATGACATCATTACCTTTTCGTTCAAAAATCGTTTTAATTGCTTGTTCTAAATCAGAATATTCTATAGGCATAAATTCAGAAGCTGCTCCAAGCATAACCATATTCATCGAGCGTTTTGATCCAATATCTGTAGCCATCTTATCAGCATCAATAGAGATATGATTCTTAATTTTATTGATTTCTGCTTCAATTTTCTCTAATTCAGGATAATTCGGAATATTTATAAATGGTTTTAGATTTGTTATTAACCACCCATTTACATTAAGGTAAGGTAAATATCTTAAACTTTCCATTGGCTCAACAGATATAATCATATCTGCTTTACCCTTTGGTATTAAGTCAGAATAAATAGGTTTATCTGAAATTCGTAAATGGGATTGAACATCTCCCCCACGCTGACTCATTCCATGAACTTCTGCTTGTTTAAGATAAAGATTATTTTTTAGAGCTGCAGTGCCAATGATGGTTGCTATTGACAAAATACCTTGTCCGCCAACCCCTGAAAGAATTATATCTAATTTCATATTGTCTCCTATTTTTTGTTCTTTTTAACGAGAGTTTGAATACATTCTCTGCGCGGGATTATAACTGAAACACCACTATAATTAACTTCTTCTTCCATAATCTTGACTAAATCGTCATGATTTCTTTTAAGAGGAAGGCATGTTCTGATGTGGTCAGGTTCAACACCTAAACCGGCACATATTTGTTCAATTTTCCCAAGTCCTGCTGAATGTTGGCCACCTGTCATAGCTGTAGTTTCATTATCTACTATAATAACAACAACATTAGATTTTTCATTTACACAATCAAGAAGCCCTGTTATACCGGAATGAGTAAAAGTCGAATCTCCAATAACTGCCACTGCAGGGAATAAACCGGCATCAGCTGCTCCCTTTGCCATCGTAATAGATGCACCCATGTCAACACAGGTATTAATAGCCTGATACGGAGGTAAAGCTCCCAATGTATAACAACCAATATCAGAAAATACATGTCCGTCACCATATTGTTTCAGAACTTCCTGTAAAGCATTGTATGTATCTATATGTGGGCAACCTACGCATAAAGCAGGAGGTCTTGGAGCAACAATTACCGGCACATTGTTTCCTTCAGTATTATCAAGTTTAAGAGCAACAGCTACAAGATTTGGATTTAATTCTCCATCTCTTGGTAAAGAACCATCAAGTCTGCCTTTGATTGTTTTGCCTGTATTTAAATATCCCTTAAGCATTTCTTCAACAAGAGGTGCTCCGTCTTCTAATACCATGATAGAATCACATTCGTTATACATTTTTTGAATATATTTTTTTGGTAAAGGATACTGTGATATTTTTAGCACTGGATGAGGACATTCAGAGTCATTAAAATTTTCCATCAGGTAGTTATAGGCTAATCCGCAAGCGATAATTCCCATTGATTTATCATTACCATCTTTATAATTATTAAATGGGCTTTCTTCAGAAGCCTTGATTAAATCTGCTTGTTTCTCAATCAATTTTTTATAACTTTTTCTGGCAACAGCAGGTAAAAGTATAAACTTCATTCTTTCTTTTGGTAGTGTCATTTCATTTTCATTTAATGGATTACGAGTTTGAACTCCTGAACGGGAATGTGATAATCTGGTAACAAATCTAACCATAACAGGTAATTCAAATTTCTCTGAAAGTTCAAAACCATGAAATGCCATATCATAAGCTTCTTGTTGGCTTGATGGTTCAAGAGCAGGAAGTAAAGAAAACTTAGCATAAAATCTGGAATCTTGTTCATTTTGAGATGAATGCATTGACGGGTCATCAGCCACAGTAACTAAAAGTCCTCCGTTAGCTCCTGTCATAGCAGAATTTACAAATCCATCTGCTGCAACATTAAGCCCAACATGTTTCATAGTAACAATAGCTCTTTTTCCTGCATAAGACATACCAAGAGCTGATTCCATAGCTGTTTTTTCATTTGCTGACCATTCTCTATGTAGATTTTTTGAAATAGCCGTTTGATTTCTTTGGATATATTCAACAATCTCAGTAGATGGGGTACCGGGGTAACCATAAGCACCTGAAAGACCTGCATCTATTGCTCCTTGAGCAAAAGCTTCATCGCCTAATAAAAGCAATTTCTCCATGTTTTTCTCCTTTTTTTATTTTTTTTTGGATAGTATTAATCATTTACGATATTTAATGAAAACTCAAAGCTAATTTTATCTTCCTCAGTCATATAACTGATAAGATATTTTTCAATAAAGTTATTATCAAATGTTTCCAGCAAAAAAGTCTCAGCAATTTTTTGAACTGTATGATTATTTTCAAAGATTAATGACACTGTAATAACTGTTTTTTTACTTTCGATTTTATTCAATATTTGAATATTTGATTCATCATTGATATAATTTAATAAAAAATCAAGGCATGAATACAATATAAAAATGCATGCTTGAGGAACAACAGATACTTTACAAGGACTGATATTGACATCTTTATCAGTTCCATGTTTATATCTCATATCGGTACCCATAAAGATACAAAAATTATTTATGAATGTTTCTAAATCAAAGACACTTTCTTTTTCTGTATGTTCTTTATCTAACAGATAGGCAACTGCAGTAAGCATATTGTTTATTCTATCTAATTGAG
The DNA here is from genome assembly GCA_964547265.1 of uncultured Candidatus Cloacimonadota bacterium. GTDB lineage: Bacteria > Cloacimonadota > Cloacimonadia > Cloacimonadales > WRIO01 > JALNXV01. The sequence goes on from CAZJNG010000149.1 coordinate 3,141, forward strand.
TATTAATCTGTTTAAAACTTTTTTCATCATCAAATTTCATTTGTAGAAGCTCAACTCTACCTGATAATCCCATTAATGGTGTGTTAAGATTATGAATTAATCCACTTAACAACTTTCCATACTTTATCCATTTTTTATCATTATAGCTTGAATCACTGCTCATCGATATGCTCCTTATCATTGTTATCTTCATCGAATTGTTTGTTAAGATCAATCATCTGCAAATCATCAAGATTATATTTTTCAAGTGTTACATTAGTAAGAGATCTTAATCTGTTCAGAATATTTTTTATAATCGAAATACTTTTATATATATTCTTAAAAGCTTTATCTTGTACAGGTTTTGGATTGTCTGTTTGTACTTCTAAAAGCTCTACATAGCCTTGAATTGCATTTAGAGGTGAATTGATTCTGTCATTTGCAGTTATTGCAAAAGAAGAAATAATATTAATTCGCTCACTTTGAAGTTTCTTATCCTCCATAACTTTCTTCTCGGCTATATCATGAATAACACCTAAAATTATAATTTCAGCATCAGAGGTTATTGTTGTGAAATGAATTTCTACATCACAAACATCACCATTGTATTTTAATAACTGAGTATTCAAAATGAAGTAAACTATATTTTGCTCTAAAAAATCATTTAAATTTTTCACAAAACCATCTCGAAGATCTGGTTTTATGATATCATACAACTTTAATTTTGTATCATAAAATTTTTCTTTGGAAAAGCCGGTCATTAAAGAAAAAGCTTCATTAACAAGAGTGAATTCATAATTTTGAATCATAAAAATACCATCATAAGCCTTTTCAATTACAAACTTAAATCTTTCTTCTGATTCTTTTAATGTTTTAGTTCTTTGTTTAACTAAATCTTCAAGATGGTTAGTGTATGCTTCAAGCCTGTTTTCAAGTGAAATTCTATCGGTAATATCTTGCAAGATACAATTAACTTCAGTTTCACCTTTCATAGACTTGGTAAAATTTGTTGAAAAAATGAAATTCTTCTTTAAACTTTCCTTAGTAATAATTTCAATCTCATTTGCTTCTTTTTGATCATAATATGAGCTACTGTGAGAAATATTCAATAATTTGCTTTTATGATCGTCACTAATTATTTCATCTATGTTTCTGCCCAGTAAATTATTAATATCATATCCTATAACTTCTTTACAATACTGATTAATAAATAAGAAGTTACCCTTTAAGTCCAGTACAAAAGCTAGATTACTCACAGTTTCAAGCACATGTTTACTTTGAGAATCAATGTTTTCCAGATAGTAATTTAATTTTTCTATTTCATTTAGCATCTGAATCTTCTCATTTTGGAGTTTTTTTATGAAAACTGAAAGATTAAATGTAGCAATTTTAAATCTAAACATAAGGTAAACAATTATTAAAAACATAAGTAATGAGCCAAAAAAGGCATAAACAACATATTTTTGATGTTTGTTTACAAATAAATCTTTCTGTGTTTCTCGATGAAAATTATAAAAAATTGAATATAATAAGTTATTGGAATTATGATAATGGAATGATTTTTCTAAAATATTATATAAGACTCTATTATCATTCTTTAGTGCTAATTTATAAGGTATCATGAAGACATTATCTAAAAAAAAGTTTTGATTAAGAGCTACCTTGCCGGTATCAATTATATACTGCAACTTCTTGTCAAACAGTAATTTTCGCCTAATACCCGGGTACTTGCTTTCATCTATAGTTGGTTTAAAAAACTCAATAAAAATAGAGTCAAACAAGATAATTGATGATTCTTCTTTTTTTAATTGTAATAGAGCATTATGAGCCTCATCATAAAATCGAATATTATTATGATTACTTAAGATAGCAATGTTTTCATATAGAAAGTTTTGTTTAAATGTATATAAATAATCATAATCGTTTAGACTTTTTTTTAATACAGAACTTAATGATTTTATTGAAATATTATAAATAGCAGTTGAAAGAAGATCAAAATCATTTCTATCAGAAATAAATGAAGAAATAATATCTATCTTTTCAGGTTTATCATTATAAGTGGTAAATATTATTTTTTTATTGGTAAATGATAGCAGAGATTTAATTATTTTAATATTTATTCCGTCAATTTCACCAAATTGATTAATATATTCATACGGAAAGTTATTTTCTGAAACTAAAATAATAAACTCATTTTTTGAGTTGAGATAATTCTGTTCTATTAAGGTTAAATCAATTGATAACAATGGATAAGCAAAAACAATCAATAAAACAAAAAAGAATACTTTTTTAAACATTTAAACTTTTAAATCAAGTGGTAAGTTCATTAATCTTATCTAACATTTGTTTCATTTTAAAAGGTTTAACCAAAAAAGCGTCAGCACCATTTTCGGTAGCATTAAGCTTTGCAGTCTCTACACTTACTCCTGTAATAATGATAACAGGAAAACTTTTATTAACCTCCTTTACTCTTTTTAAAAGCTCAATACCGTTCATTTTCGGCATATTTATATCTGTAATCAATAAATCAAACTCATTATTTTTCCATAATACCCATGCTTCTAAGCCATTATCAGCTTGAGTAATCTCATAGTTAAAATTTTCTAAAAAGTCAGTTAACATGTGTCTCATGACTTTTTCATCTTCTGCAATTAATATTTTAAAGCTCATTCTTCCTCAATAAATCAAAAATACAGAGTCTGCGATTAACAGACTCTGTAATAATTAATTACATTTCTTTTTTTATAACTTCCGCAAGTCTTTTGATACCCTCAACATTCATTTCTTTAGAACAATATGAGAAATTAAGTCTCATTGTATTATGACCTAAACCGTTGCAAAAGAAAGAACTTCCGGTTACATAAGCTACTTTTTGTTCAATTGCTTTTTTAAACATTTCAGTTGTATTGATTTTTTCAGGACAAGTTACAAATAAAAATAACCCACCTTGAGGTTTAGTCCATGTAACACCTTCAGGCATATAATCATCCAGAGCCTTGAGCATTACATCTCTTTTCTCTTTATACAAGTCGATTATAAAATCAATTTTTGGCTGTAAATAACCTGCCTCAAGATAACGAGCTGCAATTCTTTGCGTAAAAGGTGGAGTACAAAGATCAGTTGCCTGTTTAGCTACTACAAATTTATCAACAATATCTTTATGAGCAATTACCCAACCAATCCTAAAACCGGGAG
>CAZJNG010000150.1:0-6306 GCA_964547265.1 uncultured Candidatus Cloacimonadota bacterium
TAGAACCAAGTTCTAATATGATGGGAAGCTTTGCTAATGAGTTTCCTCTTATTAGGATGACCAATTTCTGTCTTGCACCCGGTCAAGGTAGTCTTGAACAGTTAATTGCACAGACTGAAAAAGGTTATTTACTTGATTTTACAAAAACATGGTCTATAGATGATAACAGATATAATTTCCAATTTACCACAGAAATTGGTTATAAAATACAAGACGGCAAGATTGTCGGAATAGTAAAAGAACCAACCTATTACGGTATAACTCCTGAATTCTGGGGTTCTTGCGACAAAATCTGTGGACAAGAAGAATGGGAAATGCATGGCACTTTCCATTGTGGGAAAGGAGAACCCGGACAAGCAATGCATTTATCACACGGTGTAGCACCTGCAAGATTTAAAAACATTGTGGTAAATGTAAAAGCATAATCACTCCTCTTATTACATTCTACCCTTAGCGTGAATCTCTTTTTGGTTCACGCTTTTTTTTATTCACCAATAATCATACATATGAGAATAATGAATAATGGATTTGCCACCGATAAAACACCGAAGAGAAAAGGTGTGGTTTTTATCCTCAAGTCCCTTCTTGCTTCGCAATTAGAGACTCAATCTAAAAAATAATTTGACAAAAGGGGTAAGTGGTGTTATATTTTAATTAGAAGTGGAGAGAGAGCTTAATCCTCGTTTGATCGAAGCGGAAGCCCAGAAGTGATTAAGACTTTGCGGGTCCATTAAAAAGAGGCACTTAACGGTGCCTCTTCTCATGTTAGGGATTGTATAATTAAAAGAACTCCCTGTTTATTATCTCAGGGAGTTCTTAAATATTTAAAGATTAAAAGTTAAAACCGCTCTTGATGCCTTTTGAAATTCTTCTTAAATCTGAAACTTCATTTCTGGTAAATGATTCTTTGCCTTCAACTTTAACTATAGAATATATCTTCTCATAGCCGGCAACTAAACTCTTAAACCAATCTTCATTATATAGCTCTTCATTTGCCATATTGTCGAGATTTCTTACTAAGTTATCAATAATACCCTTTTGATTTAAGATTTTTGTTGTATCATTTTTATAGTTTTGCATTATGAATTCTGTCATACAATACAAGCCTTCTGTCCATCCACCTGCTTGAACAAGAGTCATCAAGTCAAACTGCTGAGTATCATAAAGAGATCTTTCAATTTCAACCTTATATTTATCAAGTGAATGTTGTAATGCATCCCATTGATCTTGTTGAATTAAAAGCATTAACTCATCTGCTAACTTTAAAACTTCGACATTAATGCCAATCATTTTTGAATAATCAATCATAGCATGAGCAATATTAGAAAGCTTTGTTTTATTTCTAGCTTTAGTTGCTATGATTGCATCAGCAGTTAAAGTGCCAAGGTAAAAAGCAGCATTATAAACATCATTGATTTTTGTGTTATATACATCAGGGATTACATTGTCATAATCTGCTCTTTGAAGATAATCAAGAGTTGCAAACAAATCAATAAATGACGGTACAGGGAAAAACCTATCTTCTGTTCTTACAATGGCTTGTTCCTGTTTTGGCACTTTTTTTCCACAAGCTGACAAAGTAACAACTATCAGCATTATGATTAATATTTTCTTCCACATATTTTTTATCCTCCAATATTAAATATACACATTATAAGCATCTAATTCAAATATATTTTTAAAATTATTCCTGTCAACTAATTTTTCAATCTGTTGAAAAATAATAAAAAACTTTCCAAAAGTTTAAAAAATTAGAATCCTATCCTAATTACTAACTTTAATATAATTAAGGTCGGAAAGGTTATCCGACCTTGAATTAATTAGTAAATTATCTTTTAACAATCCAAACATCAGTAATTTCATAAAATTCAGACTTGATTTTTTCTCCTAAATATCTGGCATATTTGCCGGAATATGAGCCGGACAGTCTAAGTCTGTATGTGATTTCATTGTTCACAACAGCTTCTTCAATATCTGCGTAATAAGTACCTCTCTTACTTGAAGGTGTGGCTAATTTTTTACGCAAAGCTTCAACCCTGCTTTTGTCTTTTAGAGATACTAATTGAACTGTAAAGTCTCCATATTCAATTTCCATTTCATCTAAAACGACATCTTTTTTTGTAATAGGTTTAGGCGTGTCTTTCTTTGGTATGGGTTCTGTTTTTACATGGGTTTCTGCTATTGATGTTGTTTTATGTGTAGTGTCAACGGGTTCAACTGAGGCATAAGTTGTCTCTTCTTCAGGAGAATAATCAATGCTGTCAGCTACATCTTGCATGGTAGTAACTGAATATGCACTTGTAAGTTCTTCATTAACTTCAGTGTCTTTCATTTTTGAACATGCAATTATCAACATAAATGCAAGTCCTATTAAGAGTATTTTTTTCATAATTTTTCCTTTTTTAAAGTTCGTATTTTTTTCGCCATTCAAGTTTTGGTTCTTTTTTCGAAGAATTATAAATATATTTTTCAATTTTATCTCTCAGAGAAGGGTCTATAGACTTTTTAACAGGATAAATCTGAGCATTAAGCAGCCTGTCTGTTAAGATTCTTGTTGCTAAGTAAGTAGATTCAAGTCCTCGATGTGTTACTTTATTGGCAGTATCGTAAGAAGTATGGATATGATAGGTAGCATCCCCACCCCATCTCATCAGATTAACAGAAGGAATTTCTAATGTTGAAAACGGGATACAGTCACTACTGTAGATATCTAATTTTTTATTAAAAATTAATCCTTCTTCTTTTAAAATACCGTCAACATAACCCATAATCTCATTACTTCCTAAACAAATAAAAGAATCTACACCCAAATCATCTCCGGATACATCGACATTAATTAGCAAACCCATTCTTGATTTAAGTTCTTCTTTATTGCTTTCAATATATGCATAGCTTCCCAGTAAACCCATTTCTTCTCCGGAAAAGAAACATAATCTCAAGTCTCTAAGAGGAGGATTTTTTGAAAAATATTCAGCAATTTTTAATAAAATAACCGAGCCTGCTCCATTATCATTTGAGCCATGTGAAGTAGCAACAGTATCATAATGTGCACACAAGCAAGTTAAAGTCTTATCTTTTCCATGACCGGGAATGTCAACTATTAGATTTGTAGCTTGCTTTTTTTTCACAGTTTGCTTAATCTCAAGGCTGATTTCCTTTCCGTTTAGTCTTGAAAGTTCTTTTGCATCTTCGTAAGATATAAATATATGCGGTATCGCGCCATCCTCACAAGTTTTTTGTCTAAGGTTATTTGCAGATAAACCTTTATATGGTTGGCTGATATAGATTATTGCAAGGGCATTTTCCTCTTTTAGTCTTTCAGCTAAAGTTGCTGAACGAGTAAAGGTTAAAATTATTTTGTTTGCAAACATACCTTTTTGACAGAAAATAAGTTCTGAATTTTCAACAAAACATAGTTCTCCTGTCAATTGAGTTGTTTTTACCAGTCCAAGAGGTAGTCCTATGAATTCTTTGTCTTCGTAAGTTACTTTTGCCGAACCGGTATCGAAAGCAAAGATTTCAAACTCTTGTTCCGTAAAGTCAAGCCCCCAAGAAGCTAAATGACCCTTAAAGACAGTTCTTGCCTTTTTTTCTCCTGCACTCCCTGCCAATCGTTCATAATCAATCTGTTTTAGCAGTTGATGAAGTTCCATTTCTTTCTCCTATTTATTTTAATTATTTACAGCTAATTCTTTAAGAACTTTATTTATATATAGTTTTGCTTTATTGCTATCATCAGGAGTTGCTTCGTCAATGTCAGTAAATAAAGCATATAGTATTTGTTTTTGTTCAATAGTCATATTTTCAATAAAATATTCTCTGATATCCTGTTCTTCAAATTTTAATGCCAAAGCTATATCATTCAAAGGTATTGTCTCAATTACTTTTTTTACAACATTTTTAGGTTGAAGCAAGATAGTATTAAACGAATTCATTTCAGTCTCCTTAACTATAGTTTATTATTAACGATATCAATTATTTTGTTTGATACATCACTAAGTGGCACAACATAATCAACAGCTCCTGTTTCAAAAGCTGCTTTTGGCATTCCATAGACTATTGAAGTTTGTTCATCTTGAGCAATATTTATTGAACCTGCATCCTTCATTAGCCTCATTCCTTGAGCTCCGTCTTTTCCCATCCCGGTTAAAATTACACCAATAGCATTACTGCCTCCATATTCAGAAACTGATTTAAACAAAACATCAACAGCAGGTCGCTGATGCCAAACCTGTGGCCCTTTCTTTAATCTGACTATGTATTTAGCACCATCTCTTCGTAGTAACATGTGGAAATCGCCCGGTGCAATCAAACATGTACCGGGTAAAACTGAATCACCATCTTTAGCTTCTTTTACATCAATCTCTGACAATTGATTAAGTCTTTCAGCAAAGGCAGCAGTAAAACCTGATGGCATGTGTTGAACTACAACTAAACCCGGACTATTTTTAGGAAGAGTAGTAATCACTTCTTTTAATGCTTCAGTACCACCGGTAGAGGCTCCTATGGCAATAATTTTATTTGTTGTTTTGATTTGTATAAGTGATGGTTGTTTTTTTAATTCTTTTTTTTCTATTTTTTTAATTCTTGCGAACGATGCTGAACGAACAGCTTCAATTAACTTGCCTTCAATTGATTCAATGGAGTAAGCTTCAGAAGGTTTAGGCACGACACTAACAGCTCCAAGTTCTAAGGCTTTCATTGAAACTTGACATCCTTGTTTGGTTACTGAACTAACTATTACAACCGGAATCGGAAAATAATGCATCAGCTTTTTTAAGAAAGTTAAACCGTCCATTCTTGGCATTTCGATATCAAGAGTCATAACATCCGGTTTTAAACTAACAAGTTTATCTCGCGCAGAATAAGGATCCGGTGCCGTAGCAATTACTTCCATATCAGGTTCATTATTAATCAGTCCTGACAGTACTTTTCTTACGACAGCACTATCATCAACAATAAGAACTTTTATTTTTTTCATGTTTATTTCATTCTTATGTATTTAGTTTTAACATTAATTTGAGTGGATCCTCGTGGAAAAACATTATTTTAGCATTATAATCTTCGTTTTTGATAGTTTTTAAATCTTTTATTTTATACGGAACAGGCACTTTGTCAGATAAATTTTTCAAATGTAAGCCAATAAAATTTCCTGCAATTATATTAATTGCTTCTTTAAGAGTATCATATATGTCCTCATCTGAGATTACATCAGTACCCAGAAAATTTTCTGTTAATAACTTTGCAACTTTATCAGTATAAAGTAAAATAATACTGAACTTATCATTTTCAATACAAACTCCGTATTTGAAATCAAAATTCTTCTTAAGTGGTTCAGCTTCCTCAATCAAGAAAAACATTTTGTATAAAACATCAGAAGTCAACTCCTTCAAATTCTCCATCAGCTGATTCATCTTGTTCCTCCATTCCAAGTAGATTTAACAATAATTCACGAATTGATTCAGGCCTAAACGGCTTATACACTATGTGTTTAATATTATTGATTTTAAATTCTTCAGATTGTTCCGTTCTTAGCTCTGAAGTTATGACAATTATGGGTGTATTTCCAATAATGTTATCTTTTTTTAGTCTGCTGACAAGTTGAAACCCATCCATTACAGGCATGTTAATATCAGTAAAGACAATATCAATCCAATTGTTATTCATGATATCAAGTGCTGTTTTACCGTTCTCTGCTTCTATGAATTCAACTTGTCCAATATTACACATAGTAATTGCTTTTTTTAATACTTTTCTCATAGAAGAAGAGTCATCAACTATTAAAATATTATATGGCATATTTTCCTCATTCTATTTTTTTAAAATCTTCCATAACGGATTTAATTATCTCATAACAATCATTTAATATTTTTTCAAATTCTTTTGTTTTAACTTGATAATAGCCCATAATATCGTCATAACCTTTATAAGCCATACTGTCCTCAGAAGTAGAATAACCTATAAGGATTGACATATAATCGGCTAATCTGATTATTCTGACTACAGGATTTGTACTCATTTTTAAGTCATGATGTTTTCTTGCAGCTTGAACTATCATATCAGGGAAGCCCCATCTTTGTAAGATTGCTCCTCCTACGAGTGCATGAGTATAGCCAAGAATTCGTTTCTCTGCTTCTGCAAATTCAATGTTATTATTTTCAACGATATAGACAATATCTCTCCAAAGGTCTTTTACCCAAGTACTAAGAACAACTTTCCCTATATCATGTAAGATTCCTGCTGTGAACAAAGAACTTTTGTTCACTTCGGGTTCTAAGTATGAAAGATGTTCTGCTATTACTCCGG
>CAZJNG010000151.1:0-6306 GCA_964547265.1 uncultured Candidatus Cloacimonadota bacterium
ATTTATGTAATTATTGTTAATTCTATTTGTAATTGCTCAAAAGAACAAAAAAATCTTGAACTTATTGTCAGACTGTTTTATGAAAAATTTCAACAAAAACGATTATTAAATATACAACAACAGATTGAAGAACGAATGTATGAAATTATTGATGAGTTTCCTGTCAGTATTTCTGTTAAACGAAAAGATGTCTTTGTAGAACAATCTAATCAGACTGTTAGCACCAAAGAAGATTATACTACTATTATCAGCAATAAGAAGTACAAAGAGACAGGAAGTACTAAAAATATCATTAAACCCGATATTTATGAATATGACTTAAATGTCAGTAATGATCAAAGATTTAGAATTGATGTCCGTATTGATAGAAATGAACATTATAAACTGGAAAAACAATGGGATACAGATATTAAAGAATTTGATAATATGTTTGAGATTTTACCAATACCTGTGTGCATTATTGACGAAGCATTGGAAATAATTCAGTATAATAAGAGTTTTGAAAATCTATTTGCTACATTATTGGGTAGTTTTAATAGATTTATTATTATGAAATCTTCTGTGAATAAGGTTTTTAAAAATTGGAGAAATATTATATCTAAATGCTTTTCAAGTAGATATGAAGAATCTTTGGATGTATTTAGTTTAGATGATTGTGATTATACTTTCTTAAGTAAGTTTAACCTAATTGAGTCAGACACTAATAAGATTATTATCACTATGTCAGATTTAACTGAGTTTATTAAATTATCAGGCAGAGTTAAATCAATTGAAAGACAATATTCAGAGCTAATAAACGATTTACCAATGACATGTGTTTTAATTATTAATGAAAATCATGAAATAATGATTGCTTTAGGCAGTGAAGTGTCAAACATTTTTTTAAATGATAATTCTAAGTCGCTTATTAGTCCCGAACAACTCATAAACTCAAGTATTTATAATTATTTCGATGACTTGGGAAGATGTTTTTTCAGAGAACATTTAATTAAAGCAGATAAAAAAAGCTTTTGTAATCAGGAGTTTATTGTAAATCAATTATGTTTTACAATTAATACTAAAAAACTGAGTAATTATTTTAGCCAAAAGAGTAATGATGATTTAAAGACAGCCTATATTATGGTATTTCATAATATAACTGAGAAGAAACAATTGCTTGATAAAATAACAGATTCAGAAAAGAAATTGAATGCTTTCTATCAAAATTCAGCTATTGGAATGTTTAAAGTATCTCCTGAAGGAAAAATTCTCAAATGCAACCCGGCGTTTTGTCAATTGTTAAAACTACCTTATGATTATAATATTTCAACAGTAAACTTATTTAAAGATATTCATTTATCAAATGAATTCTTAGATGAGTACAGTTCATGTGAGCTCATAAATATTATTGAAAATTACAGTGGATTACATGAGCCTAATACTATTCCTGATTTTAACAAATTATATCTCAGATATGACAAAAAAGTTTTATATGTTGTTGAAAATCTACGACCTGTATATCGTCACTTGAAAGTAATTGATTATTACGAAGGTACTGTGATTAATATGACAGATTTTATTTATGCAAAAAATATGTCAAAAGAAAATGAATTGAAATATAAATTACTTGCAGAAAATCAAAATGATATTATCATAACCTTAAACAATGATTTAGAGCTTTCTTATTGCAGCCCTGCCATTGAAAAAATACTAAACTACTCGGTCGATGAAATCTTTAATATTGATTTATTTAACCTTATTGACGAAGATAATCTAAATGACCTAAAAAAGATGTTTAAGGATTTGTTTATTAAGCATTGTAAAGGTACTTTTATAAATTCAAATTCATTTATTCAAAATCTTAGATTATTGTTTAATAAACTCTCACACTTTACATTTGAAATATGTTTGTTAGATAAGAATTTTCAAAAGATTTGGACTGAGATTACCATTTCAAAACTAATAAGAGAAAATAGTCAAAGTGTAGGATATTTGATTGTTATTAAAGATATTAATGATAAGATTATAATGAAAAATAAACTACAAATGTTTGAAAATAAATATCACAATGTTTTTGATTATTCTCCTGTGGGCATCATTATAATTAACTCTTCCGGAATGATTATAGATAATAATTCTGCCATTCTTAAGATTCTACATAAAAGAAAATTAATAAATGAGCATATATCAAGCTTGCCTATTTCAAAAAGACAAGTGTCATTTATCGTCGGAAGTCTTAAAAAATATCAGAGATTAGTAAACTATGAGATTGAATATGATTTAAATATAGATAAAAAGCAGTTGAATTCAGTAATTCATTTAAGATTAAACTGTGGTATTTTTAAAGATAACAATTCAACAGATCAAACCCATGAATCAATCTTTTTTATCTTAGCTGAAGATATATCCAAAGAGACTTTCTATAGAAAACATATAGAAAATAATTTGAAAGAAAAAGAATTGCTATTACAGGAGATTCATCATAGAGTTAAAAATAATCTTCAAATTGTTTGTAGTATGTTGTTCTTAGAAGCTAATAACTCAAAAAATAAAAAAGTTATTAAGGCTCTTGAAGAGTCTTATAATAGAATTCGGTCAATGGCAATGATACATGAGAAACTTTATAGTGAAAAATCTTTTGATGTTATTAATATGAGAAAATACATAGAAGACTTGTCAGGTTACTTATTAAAATCTTTAAAACCGGACAACTTAAAACTAGAGATTTTATATTTCATTGAAAATATAAGCTTGTCTATTAGTCAGGCTATTTCATGTGGATTAATTATTAATGAATTGTTGTCAAATGCTTTAAAGTATGCATTTACAGATAACAATAAAATCTCTAAACCTGATAATAATTTTTTAAATCCAAGAATCTGTATTTATTTAGAAAAAAAATCTGATTCTATCTTACTTACAGTTCAGGATAACGGAGAAGCAAAATCAAGTACATTTAACCCATTCAATAAAAAAACACTTGGCCTACATCTGGTCAGAACATTGACACAACAACTACATGGGAAACTGAAATGGTTTTATAATCAAGGACTCATCTTTAAGATAAGTTTCCCTATCGAACCTAACCTTAAAGGGGGATATCTTGAAGAAAAAAAGAATTCTAATCATCGAGGATGAACTGATCATTGCTGAAGAAATAGCCATCAGATTAAAAAGAAAAAATTACTCTGTAGTAGGTATTTGTGATAATGCTGAGTTGGCAATTGAAGTAATCAAGAAGAAAGTACCGGATTTGGTTCTTTTAGATATTACTCTTAGAGGAAAAATGGATGGTATAGAGTTATCCGCATTAATAAAAAATAATCACAATATACCTGTAATTTTTATAACTGCCAATAATGACCATTCTACTTTTGAAAAAGCTGTAATTACAGAACCTTTTGGATATATTACAAAACCTATTGATGACAATATATTAGCGAACTCCATCGAAATAGCTCTTTATAAAGCTATTATTGATAACGAAAAGAATCTTTTAATAATTAATTTGAAAAAAGCTCTTGAAGAAAATTCTAACTTAAAAAAGATTTTGCCAATTTGTGCATGTTGTAAAAAAATAAGAGATAATCATGGTAAATGGTATCAACTTGAAGATTTTATCTCAAAAGTATCTAATATAAATTTCACACATTCTATTTGCGATGAATGTCTAAATAACTACTACCCGGAACTGTCTAAAAAGTAATTAATTATTCAAAAATATTTTAGTTTTATGATTGTCATTTCAATCATGAAATCAAAAAAATATTATCAATTATTAAGAAAAACCAAAGGCAGAAACTAAGTTCTACCTTCAGCTGTTTAGGAGGGGATTATAAATAAGCTTATTTAACTACTTTTTTATGCACTGTTGTATAAAGCACCGGAACGAAAATTAAAGTGATAAAAGTAGAGACTAAAAGTCCGCCAATAATAGTAATACCGAGAGGTTTCCACATCTCAGAACCCATACCGGAACTTACTGCCATAGGCATCATTCCCAGTACTGTGGTCATAGCTGTCATCAAGACGGGTCTAAGTCTGGAATGACCGGAGTTTAAAACTGCGTCCATCAGGTTTTGTCCTTTTGCTCTGAGCTGAATAGTATAATCAACCAACACAATACCGTTATTAACCACTATACCAATCAGCATAATAATTCCGATAAAGGAGGTTACTGACAAGGTTTGTCCTGTCACAATAAATGCCCAGATAACACCAATAATTGAAAGAGGTACAGCAAACATAATGATAAACGGGTCTATATATGAGCCAAACTGTGATGCCATCACCATATAAACAAGGATAACTCCCAAAGCAAACAGCATATACAATGATGAAAATGACTCTTGTTGTTCAGCGTACTGCCCGCCAAATTCGATAATGACTCCGTCTTCTATCTCTAATTTATCCAGCATTACAGAAAACTCTTCCACTGCTTTACCCAGAGATATATTGTCCAAATCAGCTGAAACATAAATTACACGCTGTTGGGATTCTCTTTGTATCTCTAACAGACCTACATTTTCTCTAATTTCTGCTATAGATTTCAGAGGAACACTAAAGCCAAACATAGATTGAACTCTGACATCACCGAGAGATTTTATGTCATTTCTATATTCGGGAGCATAGCGAACCATCACAGGATACTCTTCCCCATCTTCTTTAAATTGAGTAGCCTCAAAACCATAAATACTTTGCCTGATATTGAGTCCTGCATAGGCTGAGTTGATGCCCATTTGTCTTGCTTTTTCCTTGTCGATATTGACTTCAAGTTCAATCTTACCGGGGTCAATAGTTGTGCCGATGTTAGTTAATTTTCCATAGTTATTCATTAAATCGGAGATATCAAGAGCAACTTTATTCATTTTTTCAAAATCATTTCCAATAACCTTTACTTCGATAGGTTTGACATTACCGAGTAAAGCCTTACCGAGCATACTGCCCCCGGTAACGATGGTATTTTCTATCTCAGGAATGGCTAAAATGCGTGTTCTGATTTCGTCTGCTATTTCGCCGGCGTGATAATCTCTATGGTCAGGGATGACGAGTTTTGCTCCGATGATAGCTGAATTTTTACCTTCTTTAAAGCCCATAATTGAAAGTAAACCTTTTTCTGTTTGCCCGATGATTGAGTAGTTTGAAAGCATATCTTTTTCAGGGATTACATCCAGGATTATATCTTCTACAAGTCCGGAGATACGAGCTGTTTCTTCCAATGCAGTGCCTACCGGGAGTTCGATTGCTATGTTAATATCACCGGCATCAAATTCGGGTATATAATCTGTACCGACTCTTTTACCTAAAAGTAAAGTAATCACAAATACTACTACAAAGCCTGATAATACAGTTTTTCTATGATGAATAGACCAGTGCAGAACACTTTTATATAAGTTTTCCAAATAAACAAAGAAGTTTTCAAAGGCATCAAAAATTCTGCCCTTGAGCTTTTTTTGTTCATTGATTGGCTTTAGAAGTTTTGAGGAAAGCATAGGTGTTAAAGTTAAAGCAGTAAATAGAGAAGCAATCAGGGTAATTGAAGTAATTTGAGCAAGTTGCTTAAACAAAATACCTACGACACCGCCCATAAAAACCATCGGTAAAAAGACCGCTATAGTGGTCAGAGTTGAGGCAGAAATAGCCATACCCATTTGAGCTGTGCCAAAGATTGATGCTTTTTGAGGAGTTTCTCCTGCTTCGACTTGTTTGGTGATGTTTTCCAGAACGACTATAGCATTATCCACCACCATTCCTATGGCTATAGCCAGAGCCATCATAGAGAAGATATTGATTGAAAAGTCCGCAATAAACATATAGATAAAAGCTACAATCAAAGAAAAAGGTATAGTCAAAATAACAATTAAACTGTTTCTCAGGTTTCTTAAAAAGAATATAACCACTAATATCACAAAGAATCCTGCATACATAATGGTAGATGACACATTAGAAATAGAGTGAGAAATCAGTACGGATGAGTCAATTGACTGAATTATAGTAACATCCGGAGGTAAGGTCTTTTGGATTTCAGCAACCTCTTTTTTTACTGCTTCAGCTACCTCAAGTGTGTTAGCGCCGGATTGTTTTTGCACCATTATAGCAACTGAACGCTTTTTGTATCCTCTGGTAATTTCATCTTTTTCCTTATAATCGTCAATCACTTCAGCTACATCTTTAAGTCTGACCACTTTCCCCGGCAAGGTACTAACAACAAGTTCTTTGATATCATCAAGGCTTTCAAAATCACTTGGAACACGGACAGATAAATCATTTAATCCAAGATTGATATTACCACCGGGAACTGTTATATTTTCTGTTTTTAGTATTTGA